>DAOVIU010000335.1 GCA_030673585.1 Pseudomonadota bacterium
GTGTCCTTTTTGACCATAGAGCTGTTAACGGAACCCATGCGAAATTCCATAGAAAACCGGTTCGGCGTGGTGGCTCGCCAGGGCTATGGGACCGCGGAGGTGGGCGCCATCGCTTATGAATGTATTGAGAACCGGGGCATGCACATCGCCGACGATCTCATCGTGGAGATCGTGAATCCCGAAACGGGAAAACAGTTGGGGCCGGGGGAGACTGGAGAGGTTGTCGTAACCCTCTTTAACAAGGCCTATTGCCTCATCCGATTTGGAACCGGCGATCTCTCGTATTATGATGACAGCCCCTGCCCGTGTGGAAGGACCTCTGCCCGGCTTCCCAGACTCGTCGGGCGGGCCGACCAGGCAGCAAAAGTGAAGGGAGTCTTCATCCACCCATCGCAAACCGATAAGCTCATGGGCCAATATCCTGAGGTAGCGAATTATCGCGTTGTCATTGCCAGGGAGGAAAAGGGGGATGAAATGACCTTTTACATCGAGTTAGAGACCGAGCATATCGACAGGGAAAAGCTAAAATCGCATCTGACGGTCGCCATGAAAGAGGCCTTGAAGCTCAGGGCCAAGGTGGAATTCATTCCTAAAGGCTCTATCCCAGAGGGGGCGAAGACTATCGAGGACAGAAGGGATTGACGTTGAGCTCGGTAGCGAAATCGGCGCAAAGGAATAACAGTTCCGTTAAACTATAACGAATAAGGAGGAAGTGAGATGTTTGTTAAGTCGAAAATGGAGCGAAACCCCGTTACCATTAGTTCAGATGCATCTTTTTACGACGCCCGTAAATTGATCCGCGAGGAAGGCATTCGTCACCTCCCGGTGGTGGACAAAAAGGGGAAGTTGGTAGGGGTCGTTACTGACCGAGATATCCGTGGGGCTGGTCCGTCGGATGCAACCCTATTGAGCGTGCAGGAGATCAATTACCTCCTGGGAAAGCTAAAGGTAAGCGGATTCATGACACCCGCTGAAAAATTGGTAACCGTCACCCCTGACACCATCATAGAAAAAGCGGTTCAACTCCTTCACGATAACAAAATCGGTTCCCTTCCCGTGGTCGACGGAAATGAATTGGTGGGAATCATCACGGAAACGGACATCCTCGAGCTCTTTGTTGATGTGGTTGGACTCAACGTGAAAGGTACCCGGATTACCATGTTGCTGGAAGACGAGCCCGGGAAACTGTTCGGCGTCCTCAAGATTATCAAGGACCGTAAGATCAACGTCATCAGCGTCATCTCGCCCACCCTGACATTCGAGGGGAAAAGGATGGTGGTTATACGGATGAAAACCCATGAATACGAGGATGTCCTAAAAGAGCTCGAGAAGGCCGGCTACGAGATAATGAACGTAACCAAATGGCCTTCCCTGTAGCATTGCTTTATGTCACGTTCAGTGACAATGGTATTATTCTGAAACTGAAGAAACTGTTTGGCTATCTCTTTTTTTCGGACGATCTGCCAGTTTACGTAAAGTGATTTATCTCCATGGGGGATGAGGGCATGAAATACTACAAGATTGGGCAATTGGCCAACCTCGTCGCGGTCAGCCCCCGAACCATTCGATACTATGAGGAAATAAGCCTCCTCAACTCCATCCGAAGGCTCGAAGGGGGAAAGAGGATTTACACTGATCAGGACTACCAAAGGCTTAAGTTCATCAAAAGGCTAAAGCATCTGGGATTGACCCTGGCCGAAATGCAGGAACTGGAGGACATGTACCAAATTCACCGGACAAATAAGAAAGTCTTACCGAGGCTACTGGAATTGATGGAGAGACATGTGGAAAAAATCGAGGAGAGAATCCGAAACCTTGAAAAATAGAGATCGGAAATCCTGACCTATCACGAAAGGATCACGGCAAAGCTCCATGAGTGGACCTAATGGACTTTTAGCTTATCAGGAGGACCACGATGACAATCAAAACAATCGGCGTCGTTGGTGCGGGACAGATGGGAAGCGGCATCGCATAGATCTCTGCGGTTTCCAATTTCCATGTGATCATGAGCGATATCAGTGAGGCATTGGTGGAAAGCGGCACATCCCGCATCTCCAAATCCCTCGATCAGATGGTTCAAAAGGAGAAGATTCCCCCCTCCCCAAAAAAGGATGTTATGGCCAGAATCGAGGGCACTATCGACATGGAGAAAATGAGAAGGGCAGATTTCATCATCGAGACCGCCACGGAAAATGAGGGATTAAAATTAGGCATATTCAGGGAGTTGGATGGCATCTGTCGCAAGGAGATCATTCTTTCCAGCAACACCCCCTCCATCTCCATAACCAAAATCGCCTCGGCCACATCGCGCCCGGAAAAGGTAATTGGAATGCACTTCATGAACCCCGTCCCGGTCATAGAACTGGTAGAGATTATCAAGGGCCTCGCCACATCGAACGAGACCTTTCGGACCACGATAGACCTCTCCGAAAAGCTGGGGAAGACCCCCGTTGAGGCCAATGATTTCCCCGGCTTCATATCAAACCGAATCCTCATGCCCATGATCAACGAGGCCATTTATGCCTTATACGAGGGAGTGGGAGATGCCGAGGCCATCGATAAGGTAATGACATTGGGGATGAATCACCCTATGGGACCTTTAGTCCTTGCGGACCTTATTGGCCTGGATACCGTGTTAGCCATATCACACGTCCTGGAGGAAGGACTGGGGGACCCCAAATACCGCCCCTGCCCCCTTCTCAAAAAGTATGTGGGTGCGGGATACCTCGGGAGAA
>DAOVIU010000049.1 GCA_030673585.1 Pseudomonadota bacterium
CCATTGAAGGGCGTTTTCCAATCCGACGGTATCCCCCAGAAACCCGGTTACGGTTACCAGGATATTTCCCACCCCCCAAGCCAGGCCCATCATCATACTGGAGACGAGGGTTCGGCTTTCAGGAGCTATTTCCTGAGCAGCGACGATAATAACCGGGTTTGTTCCCCACATGCAGAGTCCCCCGATGATCAGGAACCCCAATGAAAGCGTTCCATGGCTTTTGAGAAACAAGAGGAGGACTACTGGGGATAGGAGAAAGGAAGCCAGCATCACCTTCTTCTTTCCCACGTAATCGGACAGGGTTCCACCGATAAACCCACCCAACACCCCTCCGCCGGTATATAGGGATACTGCAAGTCCCGACGTCACCAGGGGAAACCCCTTCCTGATGAGCAAAACGGATAGAAATGTTAGAAAGCTCATGCCGGTCGCGCTCCTGATAACCACGAGAAACCAGAGCAGGGCCAATGATCCCATCTTAGGGAGCAAGTGTGCCCTTAAACTGTAGGCATCGGCAACATTACTTGGCGGTGGCGCGGGTGCGAGTTTAATGAGGAATATGGTGATGATTACGGCGAAAACAACGGTGTAGAGCGTTCCAATCAACCCGAAAATGGAGACCACAACGGTGACAATGAGGGGACCGATGGCCATGCCTATGGTACCCCCGATCATCCAAACGGACATGAAAAAACCCGCCCGCCTGCGGTCGATATCGCCGATCATGGCTGCACTTTGGGGGTGAAGCGCTGAGTGTCCGATCCCTCCCATGATTAAACAGAGGGCGAGAAACCAATACGATGGGGCAATCCCCAAAAGGCTAATAAATATTCCCATTACGAGAGGGCCGAAAATGACGAAAAGGCCCACTCCGCTGCGGTCCGATACGTATCCCACTGCGGGCTGGGTGAAAAAGGAGGCGAGGGCCCTTATGGTGATAAGGGAACCCGAAAGGGTCAACGAGAGGTTCATTTTTTGCATCAGGAGTGGAATCAAGGGGAGGAGGAAATTGTTATAGGCGTCGGTGATCAAATGGGCCGAGGTTAGTACTGCCACGGACTTCCAATGAAGTTTCTCTCGGCCTCGCCCGGGAGGGCTTGAATCAGGACATACTGGCCTCTCTTTCAACGGGCGCTCCTTCTCCTCTTTGAGGTAAATCCCCTATCATATTCCGCCACGAGTTGGACGAAAAGTAGTATTGGCAGGATGTCTCATGGGCCAACATTATCAAAGGGATGAAAGCCCTTTGGGGTAGTCCTCCTTTGGCGCAAAAGATCGCTGCCATTTCTCGATGAACAGGGCGAGGATCTTGGACCGCTCGAGGAGGGTGGGGACAATTAATATTTCATCAGGACTATGGGCCCCGGTTCCCTGAGGACCGAGGCCATCGATGGTTGGAGCATATTGTGAAGCATGGTTGCCGTCGGAACCTCCCCCGGTGGGGATCCCATCAATATCCACGCTCAATTCCCTTCCCGCCTCCTGTACCAAGCGGAGGAGCTCCAGGCTCCGTTGGGTCTTCAACATGGGGGGGAAGTCAATTCCTCCGGTCAATTCCATACGAATCCCCTCTCGATGGGGGCGACAGATACGGCCAAATTCCTCCTGAACCCGATCTATCTGGGTCTGGTCTACCGCGCGGACGTCAATTTCGGCGTAGGCATGCTCGGCGATGACGTTGGAACGGCTCCCTCCCTTGATGACTCCCACGTTCACGGTAAGGCCATCTTCGAAATCCGTTAAAGCATGAAGCTCCAGAATCGTACGGGCCAATTCCTCAATGGCACTAATACCCAGTTCTGGCTGAACTCCCGCATGAGCTGCCTTACCGTGTACGGTAAGGCAATACTTACCAACTCCTTTCCTCTTGATCACCACTTGGCCTTTCGGCCGTGCTGGCTCGAGAACGCAAACGGTATCCGATGCCTTCGCCTCCCGAACAATATACGGGGTGGAGGTAGGGGAGAGGACCTCCTCGTCGGAATTGAATAGCAGGACCAGATCGAGGGACCGATAGAGGTCGGGGTCAGCCTCCATGAGGGCTTGCAGGGAGTACAGAAGAACCACAATGCCCCCCTTCATATCGATGATCCCTGGCCCGTAAGCCTTGTCGCCCTCGATACGAAAGGGACGCCTTTTGGCTTCCCCGTCGGGGAAGACGGTGTCCATATGGCCAATGCAGAGGAGCCTCTTCGCGGAGGATCCTCCTTTTCGCGCGAGAAGGTGATCCCCGAAATCGGGTTGGGCCAGCCGCTCAACCTCGAAGCCCAGTTCGCGGAGCTTCGGGGCGATGATATCGGCTACTCTGTCAACCCCAGCCTTTAGGTAGCTCCCCGAATCGATGTTGACGAGCCTTTCCAAGAGATCAAGCATTTCCCCTTCCCTGCTATCGAGGGCTCGAATGATTTTCCCGGAGTTTGCCATGCGTTCCTCCCATCCGTTTTCGATATTTTTCCCTTTCAGGTCCCGGAGATGGATTAGCGGAAAAGTTCCCGTATCTCCTCAATGTTTTTGGAGATATCCCTGACGATTAACGTATTCGTCCTCTCATCCACGCTGACGGTACCACGCTCGCTGAGGAAATTCTTTACCACCGGACCCATGTCCCGTGCACTGGCGTATTTTAAATGGATCATCTCGGTTATCAGATCCCCTAATTTTTCCTGGGCCCTTTTCGAGGCCAGTTCGTCTTCACTTTCCCGCCTGAGCTTTTCAAGGGGCGCAATTCGGATCACATTTCCGACCCTAACCATGCCGAGCGATTGAGATTGCAGGATAACCTCAAGGGCCTGGTCCCAGGGGACTTCGAGAAGCCTTATCGTAACCCTTCCCCGTACATCGTCTCCCACCACGATATTCAACCCGGAAACCTCAGCGATCAGCGTAAGGATATTTCTTGTATCCGCATCCACGAAGTCTAAGGATATCTTACGTCCGGTGTATTGCCTTAGCGGTTGAACTGGGGGGACTAATGCGGGCACTGCAAGGAAAAAAGTAAGGAACATCGGTAAAAGTAGTCTCTTCATAGGCCGGCGAATTAGATACTAAGGGGCAGGATGGTTTCCCGTGGGTTTTCCTCAGGAAGAAAACGCAGAACTACCCTTAAAGGGGATCTGCTTCAGCGATATCGGGAATTGAGGAGACCGCCTTAGTCCTTCATCAGCAGGGCCTCTTTCAACTCCTCGGCCTTTGCCGTCCCGCAGAGTGCTTCAACCAGCTTCACGGCGAATTCCATGGCCGTGCCGGGCCCTCGGCTGGTGATGATGTGGCCGTCCTGGACAACCCTCTGTTCCTGGTAGTTTACCTTCTCGAGGGCAGTTTGGTCCCTCCGTGTGGGATGACTCGTCGCCTTTTTCCCCTCCAGAAGACCATATGCGGCCAACAGGCTAGGGGCAGAACAGATGGCGGTTACCCATTTTTGCCTCTCATTCATCCCCCGGAGGATTGCCTCAACCCGAGGGTCCCCCTTCAGGTTTTCAATCCCCTCTCCCCCTCCCAGCAGGACGACCATATCGAACGCCTCATCCTTGACCTCTTCCAGCGATGTATCCGGGATAAGCCTCACCTTTCGGGAGGCGGTGACGGGTTTACCGGTGAGCCCCGCACTGACCACCTCCACCTCAGCACGCCTGAGGACATCGATGATGGTGACCGCCTCGATCTCCTCAACACCATCCGCTATGGGAACCAATACCCTTGCCATACATCACTCCCCCTAGTAAGATCGACTTAAGATCTAATCCCGTGCGCGGGATTTTCCCTCATAAAGATACCCATTTCTCCAGTGGTGGTCAACGGGTACGGGTGTTGAAGTTACTTTTTGTTGACAAGAGCCCAAAATTGAGTTAATTAGGAAAATGCAACTGTCGCTGATGTTGCAACCACGGGGATAATCTTATAAAGGAAAGGGGGTGAATGAGAAGAAATAGGGGAAACTATGGACGTGAATTAACGAAAGGAGGTCAACATGAAGAGGATTTTCTCGATAGCGATTGTACTTATGTTTGCCCTAGCCCTAGCCTCGGGAGCCTTTGCACAAGAGGTTAGGGTGGGGACGCTTCTCTCCCACACGGGGCCACTCAAGGAGTTCGGTCCCAATCTGAAAAATGGCTGTGTGCTTGCCGCGAAACAGATCAGGAAGGCAGGGCTGAATCTCAAGTTGATCCACGAAGATAGCGAAACCTCCGCTATACCAGCTACCAACGCGGCCAAGAAATTGGTCGAGGTGGACAGGGTCGATGCCATCGTGGGTGCCCTTGCAAGTGGAGTCACCGTGCCGGTGGCCGAATCGGTGACCTGTCCCAGTGGGGTTGTATTCATCTCCCCTGCTTCCACTTCCCCCCTCATCACGGTTCTGCCCGCTGATAAGGGGGTCGATATGCTCTTCCGGACCTGCCCCTCAGACGCCCTTCAAGGGGTCATCGCGGGACAATTGGCCGTCAGCTTCAGCAAATTGGCTTCGGTCCTTTATGTCAACAACCCTTACGGCCAGGGGCTCGCGGAGCAGTTTAAGAGGTCCTACGAGAAACGGCGGGGCAAGGTACTGGCCATGGTGCCCCATGACGAGAAGGCCGGGGAGTCCTACACGGCGGAGTTGAGGAAGGCCCTTGCGGGAAAGCCCGATGTTATCGGCGCCTTCAGCTACCCAGAACATGCCAAGGTGTATATCAAGGAAGCCTTCGAGTTCTTCAAATTCAAGAACTTCCTCTTCTGCGATGGCACCAAATCCTATGATATCGTCAAGGCCGTCGGCCCCCAGGTAGTCGAGGGAAGATGGGGGACGGCCCCTGGCGCGGCATTGACCAAAACTTATGTCACTTTCAACGCCGATTATCGAGAGGAGTACGGGATCCTGCCTCCCCTGCCCTTCATCACCAACGCCTATGATGCCACGGCGGTGATCGGCCTTGCCGCCTATGCGGCCAAGGCGAAGGGCGAATACGTCAACTCCAAAACTATCAGGAATAATCTCCGTAAGGTAGCCAATCCCCCGGGAGTGGTCGTCGGACCCGGGGAGTTCAAGAAGGCCTTTGAGTTGCTGGATAAGGGGAAGGAAATCAACTACGAAGGCGCTGCTGGATCCGTGGATTTCGACGCTAGCGGCGACGTGAAGACGCCCATTGAAGTCTGGAGATACCGAAAGGGCGATATGGTAACCGTCCGCATCGAGGTGGATATTCCGCGGATATGAGGTGAATGAAAACCGGATCAACAAGGGGGATCCCGCCATGGCGAGATCCCCCTCTTTTTTGTTGATAATGCGGCTAGCGAAGCCGCCCCTCAGTCGATCATCTTGGATACCTTTTTCTCCTCCCCCATGAGGCCCTGCGGTCGGTAGATGAGGATGATCTCCAAGAGGATGCCGATAATCAGGAAGCGAATGTAAGGGCCCCTGGCCTTCAGGGTGTACGGGAGGAAATCGGTCAAGAACTTCGTGCCTATCCAGATTCCCCAAATAACGAAGGCGCCGAGGATGGCCCCCTTGTTGTTGCCACTCCCCCCCGCCATCAGCATAACCCAGATGATAAAGGTCCCATAGAGGGGAGTAAACACGCTCGGAGAGATAGCCTTGGTGTAATGGGCATAGAGGGCGCCTCCCACCCCCATGATCATCGAGCCGAAGATGAGCGATTGCATCTTGAATTTGAAGATATCCTTCCCGCTCATAGCCGAGGAGACCTCATCCTCTCGAATTGCCCGGAGCACCCGCCCCCAGGGCGATCGAATGACCCTCTCAATAGATAAATAGATGACCACCATGATGGCCAGTACAATTGGTAGATAGATAAAATTATAATATCTCGGATCAACCCACCCCTGAGCGACCAACCAGTGAAGGGGTTGGGGGAGCCCCATCAAGCCGCGGGGTCCGTTTGCCAACCAGTGTTCGTTGTTGAAGATGAGGCGAAAAGTCTCGGCGATGCCGATGGTGGCGATGGCCAGGTAATCCTCCCGGAGGCGAAGGGTTGGGTATCCGATCAAATAGGCGATGAAACCGCACACCAAAGCGGCCCCCAGAACGCCGAAGATGAAGGGAAGATTGAGGCCGAAAATCTGGTGGACATATTGGGCGTACACTCCCGTGGGCATTGGGGTCGTGATCATGGCCGAGGTATACGCCCCGATGCAGAAGAAGCCCGCGATCCCGATATTGAAGAGGCCCGTATATCCCCATTGGATATTCAAACCCAGGGCAAATACGGCGTAGATCCCCGCCATGATGGCCAGGGAAACCAGATAGGCAATGATCCCACTAATCTCCATTACGTGCGCCTCCCTCCGAAGATACCCTGAGGTCTTACCAAGAGGATCAAGATCATGACGATAAAGGCAACGGCGGGCTTATATGTCGGCAACAAGTAGGCGGTGGAAACCTGTTGGGCAACGCCCATGACCAAGGCCCCGACAAGGGCTCCGTACATATTGCCTATTCCTCCCAGAATGGTGGCCGCGAAGAGGGGCAGGAGAAAGTTCCAGCCCATATACGGATGTAATTGAACGTCAATACCATAGAGGATACCCCCTGCAGCAACAAGCGCACCTCCAATACCCCATGTCCATATGATCACCCGTTCGGTGTCAATCCCGCTCACACGGGCCAACTCCATGTTATCGGCGGTGGCCCGCATGGCCTTTCCCATCTTGGTGCGTTGGAGAAAAAGGTGGAGGAGGACCACCAGGGATAAGACCGTCATGAGGATCAAAATCTGATCGGGTCTGATCTTAATCTCCAAGGGTAATTGGATGGCCGGACGCAGCACTCCAGGCCGATAGAGGCGATAATCCGCTCCCCACAAGATAAGGACGATCATTCGGATGATAAAGGATGCCCCCAGGGCGGACATGGCCAGTATCACCGAGCCACTCCGTTTCAGACGAAGGGGCCGATATAAGATACGATCGAGTAGGATGGAAACAACAGCCACGCAGAACATGCCGATGGGAAAGGCAAGGGCCATCCGCCACCCAAAGGAAAGGGAACCGAAGGTGGTATCGGGAATGCCAAGCCAGGGAAAGGCCCCAGTGACTAAGAAGAGGGCGATATAGGCCCCGGCCGTCATCAGGTCACCGTGAGCGAAGTTGGCAAACCTCAGGATTCCGTATACCAAGGTGAGGCCGATGGCCCCCAGTGCAATGATGCTCCCGAGGACGATACCGTATACGATCAGTTCGGCCACCTTCAACCCCCCAGGTAGAGTTTCCCAACTGCTTTATTTTCCAGGATAGCCTTTCCCGTATCCTCGAATACCTTTCTCCCC
>DAOVIU010000117.1 GCA_030673585.1 Pseudomonadota bacterium
ATTCCTGGAGGGGATCGATGTAAATGGTATGAATGCCGAACTGTAGACGGACTTTCTCCTCGTACTTATGCAGGGAACGGCTCCCCTCTTTGAGGGTGAGAATATTGACGGGATATCCCTTGGAGGCCAGTACGTATCCTCCCAACTCCCAGTTGCCCAGGTGGGGGGTGACGCAGATGACCCCCTTTCCCCTTTTGAGGGCCCTCGCGAGATGTTCCTCCCCAACCTCTCGCTCGACGAGTTTCCATTTGTTGGATACATCCAATCGATGCATGGACATATAATCGAGGAGCTTGTGGGAATAATTTTGAAAGCACCTCTTCGCCAGCTTGTTTATCTTCTTTTCACTATATTGTCCCTTGCCGATTACCCTCAGGTTTTCCTTTACGCCCTCACGGGTTTGTTTCGTCAAGGGGAAAATGAGGTGATTTCCCACGGTGGTGAAAAAGGGATGCAACCGCCTCGGGACCAAGCCTGAAAAGAGCCAAAAGAGGAACAAGTAAATGCCGACCTGCCAATTGGACATATTCGGTTAACCCTTATCGAGATGGCGAAGCGATGGTCCTGGAATGTCTTCTCCTCTCCAGAAGGTCGATAAACGCCTCAATTCGGGTGTCGATCCCCCCCTGGGCCGTATGTTCGTCGAAGATCAACGTGAGAATAGGGATGTCAAGATCCCTTTGAACCTTAGCCAAAATTGTCTGGGCCACGAGCTCGGGCATACAGGTGAATGGAAAGATATGGATGATCCCGTCGACTCCCCTCTTGGCAAAAAGAACCGTCTTCCCCACTGATTCCATGCTTTCGCCTCCAGAAGGGAATCTCAGGTAAGGACGGGCGTATCTTGCGGAAAGCTTAAGTTGATTCCTCGTGAAGGGCTTAAAGCGGAAGCGGTCGTTCACCCAATCGCTCAGCCATACCGATTTCCATACCTCGATTCCCATACGAGCCAATCGCATATCGATTCCCGTATTGGCCGAAGGCTCTACGGTCATGAACAGTTCCCCGATAATGCCGATCCGGAGAGGGGTAACGCCGGGTCTCAGCGCAATTTTCCGAAACCAGCTGGAGGTCTTGAGCCTCGCGCGAAGAAGGCTGGGTAGGGACAGGCTTGAATCGATAAGCTGGACGGATTCCCTAAAAACCATGTCGGTTTCATTGGGAATGGCCTCCCGTGGTTTGGTATAGAAGTATCTCTTGAGAGCATAATCCAGGATGGAGAGCCTCACAAGTATGAGATAAAATAGCTTCAACAGAGCGCCCTTTGTCCGCAATCCGGCAACCTGTTTTATCAGATCCAGCATATCGGAGAGGCGATCGGGGTCCTCAGCGCTTCCCATGGTGAAACGGTAACCGAGGCCTTTCAGGATCTGGTTTTGAATAGCGTCATAATATCCGAATCGACAGGGCCCTATTCCGCCGGGCATGAAGATGGCATCGGCCCCCGATTCCAATGCCTCGATCATATTTCCCAGGGTGAGTTTAAAGGGAAAACATGCGAATTCAGGCGAATATTTCGTCCCCAAATCCAAGGTTTTCCTCGTGGGCTTGGGGGGGAGGATCACATCAACCCCCCGGTCCCTGAAGAGTCGAGTAACGGCAATATGGAGCATTCCCAAATATGGGAACGTTAATTTCACCCTTTCCCCTTACGATTTAGCTTTTCTTGCCGGTCGATGACGTCGAGGAAGGCCTCCAATCGTGTAACGAGCCCTCCATCCGACCAGTGTTCATCGAAAATTAGGGAGAGCAGGGGGGTGTTTCCCATCCTCTTGACGTGATGGCTCACGATTTCCGAGTTGAAGGAATCCTGGCCGCACCCGAAGGAGGCCAGGTTGATAATTCCCTTTACCTCGGGATCCCCGGCGAAATGGAGGGCCGATCCTACCATCTCCTTACCAAAGGACCAGTAGACCCTTTTTGAGAGCTTCGAGATCTGCCGATCCACCTCCGTTTGGTTCAAGGATTCCGTGGTCATAATGCTATATCCCCTGGTTATTACCTTTTCAGATATGCCCTTATTGAGGAAGGGATCGTTCAAATAGTATGGCCTACCGACCAGGCCTATTGTTGGCTTCCCCGTATTTTCTTCCCCTTGGGGACCGTACCCCTCGGAGGAGGATAGGCTCAGGTCCAGGGCCTTCTCGAAGGGTACTCCCCGTTGTCGAAGGTATTTGAAATTCCCCTGTCTCTCGAGGCCCTTTTGATAAGCTCGCCTTATCTTCTTTAAATCCCTGCTGAATAACTTACCCACCTTCTCATAGAAGTGGGACTCTGTAATCTTTTTCTTCCCCTTATAATTGATGGGATAATCGATGAGGGGTGGGAGCGGCCCAACGGTATTGATTACCATATCGGGAAGCCCGAGGAATTTCGGGCACATGTATGCATCTTCTTCTATGCTGATATATCTGGGAACGAACAAGAGATCGACCCGATCCTTGAGGGACAAAATGTGGCCGAAGTAGGCCTTGACGGGAAGGCACAGGTCGCTGACGGCAACGCTGGCCCCCTGGCTTACCATCCCTTTGGTGGTGTGGGTTGAGAGGATGACCTCACAGCCCAGTTCCTGGAGGAAGGTTTGCCAGAGGGGGAAGTACCGATAGTAAAGAAGTCCCCTCGGAATTCCGACTTTCGCACTCATGATGCCCTGCGCTCACCATCTGAAGGGAATTTCCTGCGTCTAGCCGTATCCAAGAAGGCCTCAAGGCGGGTTACGATACCGCCCATCCCGGTATGTTCATCGATCATCAGGGCCATATATGGAGAAGTCCCCCTTTTGGCCTCAAAGGCAACAAGGGGCTCGATCATGGAATCAATACCGCAGGAGAAGCAGGTTACATAAATCAAGCCGTCGACTATCCTTGAGTCCAAGAAGTGAAGGGCGGCCCCCAGGATTTCCCTTCCCTGGGTCCAGTAAATGTCTTTTTTCAACCTTCGAAGGTGATGTTCGATGATATCCGGATGGACGCGTTCCTGGGTGTAACTTGATGCCTTGAACTCCCTTATGCTCTTGAAGAGGTCGAAGTTGAAAAGAGCGTCATGGAGGTTGTAAGGATGGCCGATCACCCCGATTTTCATGGACTCATCTTCTTTCTTCTCGGTTGAGGGTTCATCGGTGAAACACCCATTGGTTTCGAAGGCGTTGATCAAATCCAGCACCGATACCCCATCTCTCATACGGCGTTGAAACTGATCAAATTGCTCCCGGGCTTTGCTATAGGCCCTTCGAGTCTGAAGGAAATTATACTTTAGCTTTCTTCCCACCTTTGAGAGGGCTCCTGATAATCGAGTCCCTCGATATCTCTCGTCGATGAAGGGGTCCAGTATGGGCGGTAGGTGGGGGACGGAGTACTTGATCATCTCGGGGAGGCCAGCCATCATCGGGCAACAGTAGCCCGTTTTATTATCGCTCAAAAGACGGGGGATAAAGAGATAATCGACCTTGTCCTCAATGTTGAGCACGTGGCCGAAGATCATCTTGATGGGTATGCAGACGTCATCGTCGGCAAATTTGAACCCCTCCTCCAGCACTCTCCTCGTGCTGGGGCGGGAGACTACCACCTGCGCCCCTAACTCCCTGAAGAATGTATTCCAGAGGGGGAAGTAATGGTAATACAGCAGTGCCCGGGGGATTCCTACTCGCATGGACATCATTTTTCCCTGTCTTTTCTCTTCCGTTGGATCAGATCTACAAAGGCGCTGAGCCTGGTCATGATAGCGGTTTCGGAAAGGTTCTCCGCGAGGGAGAAGGGGAGAATCGGCATATCATAGTCCTTGCTCACGGTCCTCAGGATATTCTTGGCTACGGATTCCAACATGCACCCAAAGGGTAAGAGCTGGATGAGTCCATCGTAGGCCTCCCGCGCATAGAGAATGGCATATCCTATGGTGGCGTTGCATTCACCACCAATGTTGTGGGGGAGGTAACGCTTGGAAGCCCGTATGGCCTTGCTTTTCGATCCTTTTTTGAGAAGATCGAGGCGCACCGCGTGGGCAATTTGAGATGTGAACCACATGGTCCTCGTTACCTCCACGCCCATCTCCCCCAGCCTCCTCTCAATATCCTGATTGGCGTGGGGGTTGATCACCATATATCCCTCTCCGGTGACGACCATCTTCAGGGGATGGCGAGTCCTATCCTGCTCGATACCGGCCAGCCTTGAACGTACATCCTCCCCGGCCATCTTCAGTTCTTTCAGATTGACAACCCCATCGACCAGTCTCAGGCATTCCGAGTAAATCCTCGTGGTTTCTCCCCTGTTGACTTCATAGGGCCTTATTTTGTGGGTCCATCTCTCCATTTCCTCGCACACCTTCATCTTTTTCCAGCTGAAAAGGAGGGCTCGGAGGGCATCGGCCAGGGATACTTCCCTTGTTCGCCGTTCCCTATCGAATTTCAGTAAATAGCTCCTCAGGATCTCCGTGTTGTCGAGGGTGACCCAGTTAAATCGATAGCCCATTTCCCTCAGGATGTTCTGTATCACGATATCATACATTCCCACCCGGCATGGACCGCGATCGCTTATCATACAGATTGTATCCGCGCCTTTTTCCAGTGCTTCAAT
Organism: Pseudomonadota bacterium; assembly: GCA_030673585.1. The sequence continues at coordinate 4,569 of DAOVIU010000117.1, forward strand.
GAAGTTGCCCAAGATAAATTTAAAGGGCAGGCAGGTAGACTCGGGGGAGTATTTTATTCCAAGGTCCAACGTCCGAGGGCTGGTCTTAGGCGGGATAACGAAATCGGGGCCGATTTTCCTACAAAGGGCATTGATGAAGATATCCATCTGCCCGCAATGTGGCACGGTGATTTTCATGGGGGTGTTCTGCCTTTAGGTCCTGTTTTCCCACTTCCCGCATCGATCACCCCAATAGGCGGTAACTTTTTCGCCTATGGAGAACTCCACTATCTCGCATCCATTTTCGCATTCGTTGCATTCCAAACTTCTGGTCTTGCACGGGAGGTTAATCACCTCAAAGCCCTTAAAGTGGGTTTTGTCGCCACCATCCATCTGTTCCTGAGCCAGAAAGGCCGCACCGATAGCTCCCATCACGTTGAAAAATTTGGGGATGTGGATTTTCTTGTCCAATTCTTCTTCGAATGCCGAAAGGATTCCCTCGTTGGCCGCAACGCCACCCTGAAAGATGATTGGTTCTAAGATTTCCTTTCCCTTGGCGACGTTGTTGAAGTAGTTCCTGACCAGCGCTTCGCATAGTCCGGCAATGATATCCTCCAGATTGCACCCTATCTGCTGTTTATGGACCATATCCGATTCCGCGAAGACCGTGCACCGTCCCGCGATCCGGGCAGGGGATTTGGACTGGAGGGCATACTGGCCAAATTGATCAATGGGAATGCCAAGCCTCAAGGCCTGTTGATCCAAGAATGAACCGGTCCCCGCCGCGCAAACCGTATTCATGGCGAAATCGACGACCAATCCGTCCCTGATGATGATAATCTTGGAATCCTGTCCCCCTATTTCCAGAATCGTCCTGGCATCGGGGAGGAAATGGGTTGCCCCAACGGCGTGAGCAGTGATTTCATTCTTCACCACGTCGGCCCCAACCATCACCCCTGCCAGTTGCCGAGCGCTGCCC
>DAOVIU010000122.1 GCA_030673585.1 Pseudomonadota bacterium
ATCGGTCCAACAATGGGTTGGGCTTTTGTATTCATTGTCCACGACGGCCCACTGGGTTGTCCCTCCGGTTGTCCAGTCGTCCTCGGCGGATTCGATATCGTCGGGGAAATGTCCCTCAATCGAATACCAGGATGGCCATGTGCTGTAGACGGCAACCCCCGGGGCTGCCACATCCACCGTGAAGGGTCCCCAATTGGAAAAGGAAGCCAGATTGTCGCTTTGATCCGTGGCGGCAACGGATATGATGTTGGGGAGGTTGTAGCTAGCTGGGTAGAAGGGATTCTCGTCGGTGTTGCGGGCGTTGTTTCCCGCGGCGGCTACAACGAGCACTCCCTCCCTCTGCCAGTACTGGATCGTTCGAAGGAGGGATTCGGAGAAACCGGTCGTTCCCCAACTCGCATTGATGACCCGTGCGCCCTTTCGGGTGGCATATTCGATGGCGAGGATTGCGTTGCTGATCGTACCCACGCCATCCACGTCCAAAATACGGAGGGGCATAATTCCCGCATTCCACATCACCCCCGTAATTCCCTCCCCGTTGTCTCCCACAGCGGCGATAATTCCCGCAACATGGGAGCCATGGCCGTTATAATCCATGGGGTCGTTGTCTCCATCGACGAAATCCCACCCCCTCCAGTCGTCTGGGCCACCATTACCATCGTCATCAGCGCCGTTTCCACTGGTTGGGTCGTGGGGGTCCAGCCAGGGGTCTTCACCGGGATTGGTCCACATGTTGGCCTCAAGTTCTGGATGGCTATACGCAACCCCTGAGTCAATGACCGCGATGATGACCTCCTCGGCTCCTATCGAGATCTCCCAGGCATCGGGCGCGTTGATATCGGCTCCAGGAAGCCCCGATTTTCCCCCTACGGTCTGGCCGAAATTGTGCAATCCCCAGAGCATGCCATAATTGGGGTCCTCTGGGTCGAAGGCAGGGTCGTTGGGGAAGACTTGGCAGGCATAGATGTTATAATTGGGTTCCGCGTATTCGATGTCTGGATTTTGGCGATAAAGCCGGAGGGCCGCCTCCACCGATAGTGAATGGGGAAGCCTGAGGTGTTGGATCCCCGTGGTGGAGTGGACTCTGATGAGAGATAAACCGGATTGGAGATGAATATTGCGCTTAGTTTTTTCGGGAATTCCTTCTTTAAACTTAACCAGGATCTCGCCGGGGGAGAAAATGCCATCTTTTTGATGAGTTGTGAGTCTCATCCCATTTTCGCGGGCAGGAAGAGAGGAAAGGGCGATTGCGATAAGGAAAATGATAAAAGTTACTGAAATAATTACTTTTTTCATCACTTAATTTTCCAATTTTTCCCCTCTTGAAGGGGTTTAACCAGCACATTCATTCGAAAAATTGACAACATCACGATTTTATTCAATTTTTATGCCATTTGACTCATATTGATGCCATTTTACTTTCCACGGGGTATTTGTATATCTCATTACGTGTCCCCCATTGTCCCTTCGCTTCAATGCCTCCGAAGTGACCCTTTCGGGGTTCGCGGGCGGGGAACACTTACCCCTTCCAGCCGCTAAAGGGTTGGCCTTCCCCCCCCTGATCACCCTCGATGGGTATCCCACTTCTCCCGCAGATTCGCTCAGGAACAACGGAGTCCTTAAGGAAAGAATGGAACTGCAACAAGTTTTCTATTGACAAATCCGATTCCACTAATAAAATACTTACAGCTGGCGGTGTAGCTCAGTTGGTTAGAGCATACGGCTCATATCCGTAGTGTCCGGGGTTCGAATCCCTGCACCGCCACCATAGAGCCCGGAAAGCCTCCCGGCCTTTGTCGGGGGGCTTTCGTAATTTAGGGATGAGTAATGAGTTCCCAGGGGTAATTTATGAAAAAAGTGCAAACGGGTATGAAAAAAATGAATATCCGTCCTCGTTCCCAATGAGCCCATGTGGACCCCGAGGGTATACGTGGCGGTGGCTTCAGTTGACAAACTGTTGTTTTTTCTGTATTTGAAGAATGGATACGAAATCGTTCGGAGGTGAGGGTAATGAAGGGAAATCGATTCGTCTTCGTTTGTTTTTCCATTTTGGTAGGTCTAGCTCTCATCGCAGGATGCTCGAGTCGTGGCGGGAAAAGGGAGGGTTCTCAGGAGGCTCCCGCTGTTGGAGAGCAGGCAAGGTATTATCATTTCGAGGATGTTCTCATACCCCATGGGCTGAAACCGCAAATGGATAAGTCCTTTATCTATGAGACTCCATCGTTAAAGGCGGGGAAGTTGGTCTTTTCGGGCAGGGTTGAACCACAATCCCTGGCCAATTTCTTCACCGCTAATATGGAGCGGGATGGGTGGAGACTGGTCAACAAATTCGGATTCAAGGACTTGGTGCTCAATTTCTCCAAGCCCGACAAGACCTGCATGGTTAACATATACGACCGACCCATTAAAACCATTGTTGAGATCTGGATGGGTCCCATTAGCGAGTGAGGCTGAGGTTCCCTGATGATGGAATGGGCAGAGATTCCACGGGTCCTGGGGGGTGATGGAATATGGCAATCCCCCGGGACGTAAAAACCTATTCCAGGAAGCTCGACGTTGGGGAGATGGTTCGAATGCTCCCCAAGCCCTCCATGAATAACATGTCCAAGATGGAGTACCACGGTATCGCTGCCAGAACCAAGACGGAGAAATACGAAGGGGGGTTCACGAAAGCTGTCGACTTTTAATGGGTGAGCCGATTCATCCCTGCCCATCGAGAGGTGTTCCATTACACCTGGGAACACCTCTTTTCTTACCCTTTCGCCGGTATGAAAAAGATGCATAGTATCGACAAATCTCGATCACAAAAAAACAGTCATAATTTCAATGAGTTACGGGTAATTGAGACAAAAATTGTCTTTACACGATTTTTCCGGTGCGATTACGCACTTTATCGCAGTTGCCAGAAGATAAAATTTACTAATGAAAATAAACAGTTATGAAAAATTCATTGATTTGGCATACTTATTGAGAATGGAATGGGTAAGGGTACCTTCAGGTACCTCCTTTCCAATCAACTTCCTATCATCCTCTCGGGTTCACGAAAGTGAACCCGCCTTTTTTTATCCCCCCAATTCTCCTTGGAAGATTTCCTTGCCCTAGGGCTTTCTAAGCTTCATATCTCCTTGAAATCTTTCGAAAAAGGAATAGAATGTCAAAATAAGAGCTGCGGTTCTGCGGTGTTGCAGTGCTGCGGTTAGTGCGATGCTGATCTGAATAATAGTACGTGCCAGATTCGGGCGAAGAGCGGGCTTTTCAATAATTTCACGGTAGCGCGTTGACAAGGGGGAAGGGGAGTGGATTTCGTGGGCAAGGTCAGGGCAACGGTGGAAAAATACCGGATGCTCCAACAAGGAGATAGGGTAATGGTTGGGGTTTCGGGAGGGGTTGATTCGGTGGTCCTCCTCCACGTATTGATGCTCCTCCGGGGTGAGTATGATCTATCCTTGGTTGTCGCACACCTGGATCATGGCATCCGAGGCGAGGAGTCGCGGCTGGAGGCGGACTTTGTCCGGAGTTTGGCGCAGGGGTTGGACCTTCCCCTCGAAACCGCGGCGGCCGACGTTCCGACGCTGGTGGGGAGGAAACGCACCTCTCTGCAGGAGGCGGCGAGGGAAGCGAGGTATGATTTTTACGAGCAGGTGAGGGAAAAGTATGACGGACAAAAGGTAGCCACAGGTCAAACAGCCGATGATCAGGCTGAGACGGTTTTGATACGAGTGATTCGTGGGGCTGGGTTGAGGGGGTTGAAGGGAATTCCCCCTGTGAGGGGAGGAGTCTATATTCGTCCCCTCATCGAGACATCGAGGGCGGAGGTGGAAAGGTTTGCTGAAAAGGAGGGCCTTACTCACGTTATCGATAGCTCCAATATCAAGGATATCTACCTGAGAAACAAGGTTCGCCACGATCTCATTCCCCATTTAGAAAGGGAATATAATCCCAATATCAGGGCGGGTTTGAGCAAAATGGCCTCGATTCTCTCACGAGAGGATGACTACTTGGACCGAAAAGCTGAGGAAGTCATGGGCGGGCTGATCGATGAGCGCGGTCAGGAGGTAAGCGTCGATATACCGCGACTCAGGCCGTTTCACGAGGCAATCTGGTTCCGGGTGCTACAAAAGGCCATGGCCACAGTGCTCGGAGGAGATCTGAGAAGGATCAGTACCGCTCATCTGGATGCGATTTTCCGCCTTCTCACCCATCAAGCGCCCAATAAGGTGCTCTGTCTCCCGGATGGGATCCGTGTCGAAAAGCACTATACGAAGCTCTTCATCAAGAGGGGAAGGTCCTCTGCTGTTTTTCCCTTCGAATACATCGTAGAGGTCCCAGGAGTCACCCTATTGGAGGCCTTGGGCAAGAAGTTGGTAACCCGAATAGATGCGGCAAAGAGCGGTATACCGATGGATGTAGGTCCCAATGTCGCCTATTTGGATGATGCTAAGTTGGTGCACCCCTTAACCCTGAGAAATTTCGAAAAGGGAGATCGATTCGTCCCCCTGGGGATGAAGGCCCCTAAGAAATTGAAGGATTTTTTCATTGATTCTAAAGTCCCCAAAGCCCTTCGCCGGAGAATTCCGCTGTTGATTTCAGGGGAAACCATCGTCTGGGTGGTAGGATACCGGATTGATGAGGGTTTCAAGCTCAGGGAGGGGTCGGAGAGGATCTTAAGGGCCGAGTACGTGGATAATCCTTAATTCACCCCTCCGCATTCCTCCTCATCGCCCTTGAGCTTTGATAGAGCATGGGGGAGGGCGGGAAGAATAGCGTTGAGGCAATCCCTCACGGCCTTGGGGCTGCCGGGGAGGTTGACGATGAGGGCTTGTTTCCTGATCCCACAAATGGCCCTGGAGATCATGGCGTGGGGGGTTTTCTTGAGTCCCTCCGCCCTCATGGTTTCCGAGAAGCCCGGGACTTCCTTTTCGATCACTTCCTGGGTTGCATCCGGGGTGAGGTCCCTGGGGCTCAGTCCCGTTCCTCCGGTAGTCAGGATGAGGTCCGAATGGAGGGAATCCGCACATCGGATGAGGGCCTCTTTGATCGTGTCCTTCTCATCGGGTATGATTTCATAGTGGATCACCTCGGAGGGGAGTCCTCTGAGGAGGTCCTGAATAGTGCTGCCGCTGGTGTCCTCCCTTTCCCCTCGGGCTCCCTTGTCACTGATGGTCAAGATGGAGACCTTAATCCTCACTCCTCGATCACCTCTATGGAATCTCCCACCGAGATTTGGCCGGGATGGAGGACTTCGGCGAATACCCCCTCGCGGGGCATAACACAGTCACCCATCTGATAATAGATGGCACATCGTTCGTGGCACTCCTTCCCTCTCTGGGTCATCCTGAGGATTGCCCCATGGCCAATTCGCAACGTAGTGCCGATGGAAAGGGTCGTGAGGTCGATGCCCTCCGTTGTGATATTCTCCGCGAAGTCCCCATAGGCGG
>DAOVIU010000273.1 GCA_030673585.1 Pseudomonadota bacterium
GTCGCCGATCAAACTGAACCTTCATAAGGCTCAACATTCTCCCTCAAGAAGTCTCTCCCCTGACATGCCCCCAGAAGCGGAACCGGATACCTATGAGGGAATGGGAAATGAAAGATTCTTTGGCGAAAAGAACGAAGTGCCTCCTCGTCCAACCAAAGTTTTCAACGTTCAGTTTTTGGAATTATGAAGAAGTGTGTAAGATACTTGGGGCGAAATACCCAAATCCGCCCTTAGGCCTCATGCATGTATTTGCATTTTCAGAAACAATCGAAATTCATTATCGATCTCACAAAACAAAAGATTAACGATATTGAGAGATACGGAGAGGAGAATTACGTGGCGTCCCTATTAGCACCAGGCTCCTCTTGAAAGCGGGGTGAGTGGAGGAGAGCGACTTTCTCAGTGATCTTCATAAGCGTAAGCGCCTACATCCAGATGCCGGGTATCGGCCTTCCACAGTACCCGCACTTCCCTCCCTTTAAATGAACTTCCCCGATCATGTAACCCGTCCGCTGGATAATCATTTTCTTGCACTCGGGGCAGAAGGTATTCTCCCCCTCGTGGCCCGGCACGTTCCCGACGTAGACATATTCAAGGCCGGCTGACATGGCAACGGTCCGGGCTTCCTCCAGCATCGAAACGGGCGTCGGAGGAAGATTCTTGAGTTTGTACAGGGGATAGAACCGGGAGAAATGGATCGGGGTATCCGCACCCAGTTCTTTCTTCACCCAGAGGCACATCTCCCTTACCAGCGACATATTGTCATTCTTGGTGGGAATGATGAGGTTCGTGATCTCCAGGTGGATCTTCTCCTGCTTCAGCGTCCTCAAGGTTTCGAGCACCGGGCCCAACTCTCCACCGCACAATTCACGGTAAAACTCGTTCGTAAACCCCTTCAGGTCGATATTGGCCGCATCTAACACCCTGCACAGATTTCTGAGTGGATTTGGATTGATGAAGCCATTGGAGTGGATGAGGCTCAGAAGACCCGCCTCCTTTGCACAGGAGCCAATCTCTTCCATGTATTCATAGAAAATTACCGGTTCCACGTAGGTGTAAGCGACAGACCGGGTCCTCATCTGCTTAGCCCTCTTCACCACAACCTCCGGTGGAATATCGTAGCTGTATACGTCCTCCGGAGAGGCCTGGGAGATTTCCCAGGTCTGGCAAAACTTACAGGTGAAATTGCATCCCGCCGTTGCCAGCGATAGAGACCAGGTTCCGGGAAGGACGTGGAAAAGGGGGTTTCGCTCGATGGGATCTGGGTGAATGGCGCACGGATTCCCGTATACCAGGCTGTAGCATTTCCCATCCCGATTCTCACGCACCCTGCAAAGGCCCCTTTTCCCCTTGGGAAGGCGACACTGCTTGGGACACAGTTCACACTGGATCTCTCCTCCACCCAGAGGAGCGAAATAGGGGGAGAGCTTTGTCTTGATGAGACCCTTCTGGGCCATTTGTGTCCGCCCGGTTTCCGGAGAACCGAACAGACTTGCCGTAGCAAGGGCACAGAAGCCCTTGCCGCAAAACTTCAGGAACTCCCGTTTCGTCATGCCGGGCTCGGGATGTGTATTGGATTCACTCATGGAACGTACGCATTATGAAAGAACGCCCTAACCCTTTCATTTTTTCATACCACAAAGAGATGAGAAAGGACAAGGTGGAACGGGGAAAAGTAAGAGGCTAAAGGTCGGAGGTTAGAGGCTAAAGGATAGAAGGAAGAGACAAGCGAGGAGGAGCCTGGGTGATAGGCAACGGCTCTGGAATAGTGAGAAAAGGAGCTCTGAGCGCGAATTCGCCCGGGACTACAACATCAGAGAGATTTCTATTTGACCGCAGCACCATATTGTTTTTCATTGACAGGTAAAAGTGTTTTCAGTGATAGTGGGTGGAGGCTAAAAAGACGAAGAGGGATCATGATGGAAGATCAGATGCTATCAAAAATCGACCCAGAAGAGGTCGGCGCTTTAATCGGGGATCTCGTCCGAATCCCAACCCAGAACCCCCCCGGGCTTGAAAAGGCTTGTGCGGAATTCATCGTGCAGAAGCTCAGAGGGTGGGGCATCAAGGCCGATCTGATACCGGAACCCTATGAGGACAGGCCGCAAGCCTGGGCTGAAGTTGGGGGATCGGGCCAGGGGCCTGTGCTCGTCCTGAACGGACACATCGATGTGGTACCGGAGGGGGATACGTCCCAGTGGGAGTTCCCGCCATTCGAAGGGAAAATTGCGAATGGTCGCGTCTATGGCAGGGGGACCAGTGACATGAAGGGCGGGCTGGCTGCCATGATGATTGTGGCCAGAATACTGAATGAAATGAGGGATAATCTCCGGGGGAAGCTCCTCCTGCACTTTGCCATCGGTGAGGAAACGGGGGAACCCGGCACGAAACACCTGTTATTGAACCGGGGGCTTCGGGGGAATTACGGGATTGTGCTGGAGCCGACAGGGCTGAGGGTTGCCACCGCGGAGAAGGGGCTCGCCTGGTTTCGTGTTACCCTGCGAGGCCGACCCGTACACGGAAGCGTGGCAGAACAGGGGATCAATGCCATCGAGAAGGCGATGAAATGTGCGGGCGAGATTACCAAGTACAACGAGGAGGTCTCCCGCAGGATACACTCATTGGTGGGGAACGCGAAATGTTCGATCACCATGATCAAGGGCGGCACAAAGGAAAACGTCATTCCCGAATCATGCAGCATGAGCCTTGACAGACGGATTAATCCCAACGAATCGGCAGATGAGGTTGAGAATGAGATCCGATCTATCCTGGATCGTCTGGCATCCCAGGATCGGGATTTCAAATATACGCTCCAGAGAACGATGGTGTATGAACCAGCGGAGATATCCCCAGACGCCTTTCTCGCCCGAGTGGTGAGAAAGCATGCCGTACGGGTAGCGGGTATCCCCGAAGAACCCTGTGGAACCCCCTTTTCGACTGATGTCAGGAATTTTATCAACGACGCCAATGTGGAGGCCATCACCTTCGGGCCGGGCGAGCCGAATCAGCCGCACACCTTCAACGAGAGCGTTGAGATTGATCAGGTGGTGCGGTGCATAAAGGTACTCCTCCTCACCGCAGGGGAGTTGCTAGGGGAAAAGGCCCAAGGGTAAGAAATGTTTATTCCCCTCCCTCCAGGGCCTGAGCGATGTGACGAACCATCTGGCGGTATACTGCCTCGAAGATCTCCCGGGGCACCAAGTAGTCGAGATTTTGGGCGTAGAAGGAATCTGTCAGCTCCTTGGCGGTGTTGTCGATAGTTCCCGTACGGCGGTACGTCTCCTCGATACTGGCGCGGCGTTCCCTTGCCATTTCGATGGAACGCGACATGTAGTTCCTCGCCTCTTCTCCCGTGACGTATCCATAGTGTTCGGCACAGAGGTAGTCGAATTCCAAAGGCTTGAGTTTCTCGAGGCCTTCCTGGAATTGGGTGTAGTTGGAGTTCCCGGCAGGGATGATGGTTTCTTTGTACGGAATGCCTCCGCCGTCCGAGGGAAAGAGTACCTTGAGCCCGGGAGCGTAGGCCGAAATGTGGCATGA
>DAOVIU010000131.1 GCA_030673585.1 Pseudomonadota bacterium
GGAGATCTTTGCCGTATTCAAAGTTGTCTTTGTTGGCAGTTTCATCATCGGCTTTGGGGTATTTACCCTGAGATATTTTATGATCAGCCGAGCGGTGATAGTCTCTTTCGGGCTGTTAAACTTCCTCTTTCTCGTGGGGGAACGTATAGTCATTAGGGGGATTGTGAAATATCGGCGGTCCAAGGGATGGGGATTGCTGAATATCATCGTGGTGGGCACGGGAAAGGAAGCAGAGGAGATCACGGAGGTCATCGGCCAACAACACCACTGGAATTTGAGATTGGTCGGGTTCGTGTCCATCGACGGAAAACGTCACGGGGAGACCATCAGGGGACATCCCGTTTTAGGGGGGAGGGAGGATTTTCCCCGGATTATCAATGACAGCGTAGTGGATGAGGTTATCTTCGCCGTCCCGAGGCGACATATGGAAGGGCTTGGAGAGCTGTTTTTGCTCTGCGAGGAGGAAGGCATCAAGACGCGAGTTACCCTCAATTTCTTTCCCCATATCTTTTCCAAAATCTTTTTGGAGCGGCTTCAAGACATCCCCCTTCTCACCTTTTCGACTACGCCGACCAATGAGTTCGCCCTCTTCATAAAGCGCTTCATGGATATCGTCATCTCCTCGGTCTGCCTCATCCTCCTATCCCCGGTATTTCTCGTCGTCTCACTGTTGATCAAGATGACCTCAGAAGGGTCGGTTTTTTTCAAACAAGCCAGAAGCGGCCTCTATTATCGAACATTCACCACGTATAAGTTCCGGTCCATGGTGGTGGATGCCGAGGAGAAGAAACGGGATTTGCGGCATATGAATGAGATGGATGGTCCCATCTTCAAGATCAGGGATGACCCCCGGATCACGGCCATTGGGAAATGGATTCGGAAGACGAGTATCGATGAGCTTCCCCAGATCATCAATGTCTTGAAGGGGGAGATGAGCCTGGTCGGTCCCAGACCCCATCCCATCGAAGAGGTGAGGGAATACACGTCCTGGCAGAGGCGGAGGTTGAGCATGAAGCCCGGAATCACGGGTCTATGGCAGGTAGGGGGACGGAGCGATACCACCTTTGCCGAATCGATGAAACACGACTTGGATTATATCGATAACTGGTCCCTCTGGTTGGATATCAAAATCCTCTTCAGGACAATTCCAACAATCGTCTCAGGTAAGGGGGCGAGCTAGAATTTCCCGGTTCATACCGTGTGAGGGTGGCTGAACATTCCTTTCGTAGCCAAAGATCTCGGTCATTTCAGACACGAAACGTTTTACCCTCTCTTCTCGATCTCATGCCTCTCCCTGTTCAGGTTCATCTTCCTGGAATTCACCCATGGTATAGCTTTTGTGGTTTGGGATATCTCCCCTTCGCAGAGTTCTAGGCCACGGGAAGGTTTTTTGGGATGTGGAGCGTATGTATGGGCTTCAGAATTTTTGGACTTCTATTATCTGATGGTAGCTATATTTATGGAAAGTGGGATATTGACGATAAATCCACTGGTCCATTTTGTTAAAAACGGTCCATAGTTTTTTATTCCCTTTGAATAAGTATGGACCCATTAAGCCAAAAAACATGAAAACCGGATAGTGCACATAAACGCGATCGAACCTTTCGTTGAGTATTTCAATTTCTCGCGGTTCAAAGGGATATTCAGCGATGTCACCGTACTTTGGAATTCCAAATCTCCCCGCAAAAAAAGTTCTCAAAAAGATGAGTATCGGGTTACGGGAATTGTTTTCAAAGAAAATTCCCCTCCCGCGCTTTCTGGTTATGTTAAAGAGTATCTCGGAGAATACGTTAAAAGGCTCGATATGGTGAAGGATAAACTTTCCAACGACCACGTCAAAAGACTTACCAAGGTTGTTCAATTCTTTTACATCCGCTCTCTGCGCTTCAATGAATGAATTCACTTGATTCATCTTTGCTAAAGCTCTGGTATTCGTAATGGCTGTGAGAGAGTTATCAATCGCAGTCACCCGGCCGCCCATTTTCGCCAAGTACACCGAAAGTACTCCATTTCCACAACCTATATCCAATACATTTTTCCCATTAACCTCGCCGATGAGGCGCAAAAACACCTTATTGCTCCGAGTGGTCTTCTCCTTGAAGATAACCGGGTCGAGCTGGAACGGCTCGAACTTAGTCCAGGTTCTATTCCAAAAGTCTTCCGCCGTGGCCATGACATTATCATTATACACATCATCGATGAGGAATAGGACCCCCTTTGAGATATCTGTTGCTCATGTCGGGCCCTTTCCTATGGGTGCAATCCTCGTAAGTGGCTTGCTCGGGGAGACTTCATTCGCTATAATGCCGATATACAGCCCTTATATGTCGCACGATAGGGGGGTCCACCGAAAGAGGAAATATGCATCTCCATCAGGGGGGTTTATACTTAAGGTAATACTCTCATTACCATTTACGGGGTTTATCTATGGTCGGACGCAAAATGATACGCCTTTTCAAACGTTTCCTTTTAGATCCAATGAGAGACGAGGCCAATCGTACACGGGACAAGATTGAGAATATTCAGGCCCTGCGCGGGGTGGCGATCCTTCTCGTAGTCTTCGCCCACGTAATGGCCATTGAGCAAAAATACGGACGCGGTGACGGAATATTGCCTCATTTTTTCGCCCTCGGCGTATCAGGGGTAGATCTCTTTTTTGTCATGAGCGGATTTGTGGTGGTGACAGTCACGCGGCATTGCTTCCAGCAGCCCATTGCCGTAGGACACTTCTTTTATAACCGTGTATCCCGGGTATATCCCCTCTATTGGCTTTACAGCCTCGTGGTACTGGGGGTTTATCTTCTCAGACCGGAAATGGTGAACGCCGCCCAGGGCCATAGAGTTAATATTTTGGAGTCGTTCATGTTGCTTCCACAGGACCTGTTACCGCTCTTGAATGTGGGTTGGATACTGATACACATCATGTACTTCTATGTGGTATTTACACTACTCCTTTTCGGGTCCGAGAGGCAACTTCCCAAATTGATGGTTGTGTGGGGTCTCGCTGTAGTCATGGGTAACCTTGTATATCGCTATGCCGTACCTACCGCCCCCATCGCAAGCATAAAACTTATCACTCACCCCCTGACGCGTGAATTCATAGGGGGCTGTCTCGTCGCAAAGCTCATACGTGGCGGCACCAGGCAGCATGGCTTTAAAGCCCTGGTGTTGGGAAGTGTCCTGTTTATAACCGGCATGAGTATTTATTACTCTGGGTCTCCCGGCAGTGTCCCTAAAGGGTGGTTACGCGCAGCCTTGTTCGGGTTTCCTTACGCGATTGTTGTTTATGGAGCAGTGGCCATGGAAATGAATTCAGCGAGAATATTTCCGAGATTTCTCAGCTTTGTTGGCGATGCCTCATACTCCATATACCTGTCGCACGTGCTCGTTCTTTCTGCCATTGGTCGAACTTGGAGTATGGTTTCGAGACGCGGCCCGCTCGATAACATCATAATGGTTCTCTTGGCGGTGATTGTCGCCATCATCGTCGGCAGGGTGAGCTATCGAATCATCGAGATACCAATGCTGTCCTTCACCAGACGATTAAAGGGTTCGCGCAAAATCGATTCGTTGCCAGCTGTGCCGACGCATCGGTCCCAGGCGGCACCAAGGGGGGGCTTGGTGAGGAGGAGTTGAGTGGAAATGGGCCTGGAGGGTGGTAAGGATAAGCCCATGTCTAGGGAACCTTTTCTGGGGCGTGAAAAGAGGGAGCTCGTCTTTCTCTTAGGTTTCGCCCTAGTCTTGAGGATCCTTCTCTATAAATGGACCTACCTCATTGCCATCGATGGGACCGGTTTTTACCTGAAGCCGGCTCAAGATTTCGCATCAGGCCAATGGATGAATGGACTGGCAATCGGGTATCACCCGTTATATCCGATGCTGGTGGCCGCTTTTTCCAAGGGCCTCGGGGATTTCGAGCTTTCAGGCCAGATGGTGTCGATTCTCTTTGGGACGCTTACGGTTATCCCCATTTATTGCCTGGCGAGGGGTACTTTTGGCGCATGGGCGGCCTTTGTCTCATCTTTCTTCCTGGCTATTCTGCCCCGTCATGTGGCGCTGTCCGCCGATTTTCTTTCCGATCCAACCTACACGTTCTTTTTCATCTCCGCCGTCTGGCTGGGGTGGGAGGCCCTCAGGGGAGATGATTGGAAGAGCATCTCCCTTACTGGTCTTGCAACAGGATTGGCGTATTTGTGCCGACCTGAAGGTATCGGGATAGTGCTTATCCTGGTGCCATGGCTTCTCTTTCGAAGGATGGATTTCCACATCTGGAACTTCAGGAGAAATGGGTGTGCCGTCCTCATCCTCCTTTTTTCCTTCCTCTTGGTGGCCTCGCCTTATATCATCTATCTGCGTCATTATACAGGAAGGTGGACAATAAGCCGGAAACCGGTGGTGGACAGGGTTGTTCTGTTGATAACGAGCAAGCTCTTTTTGCAGAAGCCCAAGGTGCCGAAAATCATGAAGAAATTCGATGCGTTAATCGAACGGCTAAGGGAAAAGGAAAAGACTCCCCTCACGGGTGCTTCCAGATGGGTGGGGGGATTGGGTTCCTTCTCTAAACTTTTCGTGGAGACCTGCCATCCCCTCATCTTTCTGTTGTTCATCATAGGACTGGTCAGGAGGAGAGTCGTCCCTCACTGGGGAGAAAACGAGGGCTTTTTGCTCTCCATCCTCTGCCTTTATGCCCTGGTATTATATGGGCTATCCAGCCTTGCCTATATCAGCCATCGGTATTTTCTGTCCCTTGTGGCTCTGTGCCTCGTCTGGAGCGGTAAAGGGCTCCTGGAACTTCACCGTTGGCTTCAAGGGAGGACCTTTTGGGCGAAAATCCGTGTCAGGGCAGCTACGGGAATGGTCCTCCTGACCGCCATGACCGCTGTGATCATCTTACCCACAACCATTCATCCTCAGCGAGCCGCAAAGCAGGGACGGAAAGAGGCGGGGCTTTGGATTAGGAACAATAGCGTATCCAACCCGTCGGTCTATACGCACATGGTGAGAGTCAACTACTATGCCGGGGGAAGGATGATCTTGCTCGGGGGGGAGGAGATCCCCTACCATGAGATCGTGGAGAGGGCCAGGAGGGAAGGGGCGGACTTTGTGGCTGTTAGCGATCAAAGGATTGAGTCCATTTGCCCGGGATTCTTTGGGGCGCTGAGGCCAGAGGAGTTGGAGGAGGTCTTCAGGACCGACAGAGGTGGTTGGGAGACCGTTATCGTCTATCGTGTTCTGAGGAGATAGAGGACGGGGGAAAAGATGTTGAAGACCATTACCGAAATGATTGA
>DAOVIU010000337.1 GCA_030673585.1 Pseudomonadota bacterium
AGCGTGAACCATGGTCATATGGATTCCCTCGGAGGTGAAGGTTCCCCCCTTGTTCATCCCAACCAAGTCGGTCAATCCACGGTTGGACATATACTGCGTTATCTCGGGCATGGCGATGATTTTAGCCCCGGTTTTCTTGGCAATGTCCACGGAATCCCCCACGTGGTCTCCATGGCCGTGGGTGACCAGTATGATGTCGGCGGACGTGATTTCTTCTAGACCCATCCCAGACATCGGATTCCCGGATATCCACGGGTCAATCAAAACGGATATCGGCTCCGATAGTAACCTTTTCCATTTTCGCCTCACCCCCTTGTTCAATAGGTAACATGTTACAAAAACCTCTCCCGTTGAGTCAACAAAAAATCCCGTAAAGGTGAAGATATCCATAAACATCCTCCTGATTAATGAAGACAGAGAAGTGAAATCCGGCCATACGGCGAGCCGTTTCCAGGAGGTTGGAATCGAAGAATACGGGATATTTTTACTGGGAAAACATGCAGGAAGCGGGTGAATTGAAAAGGCAAAATCACCTTTACACGAGGAAAGGCAAAAACGGGAAGGGCTAATCCAATTCGGGTGACATGGGATCCTCGAAATTGGCCGTAACGGCGTGGGCATTCTCATCTCTTCCCGGATTGAGTTCCCATTCACAGCCGCGATCGATGTAATAGTTACCTTGCTCTAGGGATACCTTATAGAGATAGTACCGGCCGTCATCGGAATGAGAACTGAGGGCCTCGTAGACCTCCTCCACCGTTCCCAAAAGCCACTTAAGACCCCGATGACGTACCTTGTCACCAATATTGAACCTCATCGACCTCCTCCCGACGAACCGATTACATAGGATCCCGCCCGTTCGATGACGAAATGTATCACCTCACAGAAAAGATGATCACAATGGTAATGGATTTACCCCTCATGTTAACCCCACAAAAGCGAAATACAGGGGAAGGGACCATTTTGGATTTGCGGTGTAGATTAGCAATTCATATGCCAATGGAATGATTGGAACGGGAAAAAACGTTAGTATGTTTCCCCCCGACAATGGCTCGAATAGTCCATCGGCTGGAAGGTGAAAAGGAGCACGACTTGTATTGGTGGTATGGTAAAAGTGATGGGAAATACTGAGGGATCAATATGGGCTTAAATGGGGTATGCCCTGGGATTACCCGTTATTGGATCTACCCGCTTGATCTCTCGTGCCGCCGGGCACTCCGATATGGCCTGGGTTCATCGAAAATCACAAATCCTTAAAGCCGACGAGATGGACACTTCGCTTATGGAGGAGTTCCTGTACCTCTGCATCCATCAGGGCTTTCAGCTCCTGATCCGGAAGATATCGGCCTCCGCAGATCCGATCAAAGGACTCATCGCGATATCCGGGGTGGCACATGATCTCAGAAGTCCCTTCCTCCAAATTTGAGATCGTCGCCATCAATTCCTCCTTCCGCAGATAGCCGGCATCGAAGGTCCCATAGTAGTAATCCGTTGTCCGTATCCCATGGCGTCGTATCTGCCTCTGGTGAAACAAGCCAAACAGGTTGATTGAGGCCTTCTTCCACCGCCTCAGCTTCCATACTTTCCTGAGGCCAATTCGCTCATAGGAACGGCGCATGGAGGGAATGCCATATCGCCCCATCAATTGGAACACAATTTCCCTTATCCCTGGGAAGAGGTGAATGCTCTCGTGGCCGTCGATGTGAGTAATGGGGAGTCGGGTATCGACTGCCTTCTTAAATTGGGCCTCGATCTCTCGATGGAGGACCGACGGTGTAATTTTGCGGAGGATGAGGTTGATTAGAAGATCCCTATTCCCGAGCCGAAATGTGCCATGGGAGGCTAGATCGCGATACACGGCTGGATCATCCGACGCGGGCCTTCCCACCGTTAGAGATAGATGGAAGCCTACGTCCAGATTCGGGTTTTCCCTGGCCAATTGAACCGCTTCCTCGAATGCCCACCCCGTGGCCATGATACTTGCAGCAGTGACGATTCCATTTGCGGTGGCTTCGATGATTCCCCTATTGATGCCATGGGTCATCCCGAAATCATCGGCATTGACGATAAGGCGTTTCATTGAAATCGTATGTAATCGATAATCATTCCGTACGGAAATTCGTGGAATAATCTGGGCCGGTTCGAGGAGGAGCTGTCGTGTTACGAGAAGGTCTTGATGATAAACCCCGGTCATGCCAAGGCTTCAATCAATAAAGCATCTACCCTCATCAATAGCCTGCGCCGTTTCGAGGAAGCCATCTCTTTATAATAGGGCAATGGTCCTCAATCCCACCATCTCCCGGGAGACCACTCCAGATCATTTCTCCACGAGGAAATAGAGGTTCCCCTCGTTTTTCATCTGGCCTGCTGCAATTCCCGCCGTCTCTCCGCTTCCCCAAAAAAGATCCACCCTTCCGGGGCCCTTGATGGCGCCCCCCGTATCCTGGTTGAGGGCGAACCTCGAAAAGGGAACCCACGCTGTGATGGTGCCCGAATCGTCGATGACGGGCTTTTCGGCGCGAATATATACCAAGCCCCCCTTGGGGAACAATCTGGAATCCGTGGCTATGGACCGGCCAGGGGTGACGGGAACTTCGATATTGCCCAATGGCCCCCGTTCCACAATCCTGAAGAAGAC
>DAOVIU010000224.1 GCA_030673585.1 Pseudomonadota bacterium
CATGGGAGCCAATACCAAACCATATCCTGGCCAATGCCGTGCATAAGAATGTTGAGGCGATCGGGCCCCCGAAATATGCCGCGAAGGATATTGAATTTGGCCAGCTGATTCAGAGGGAAATGGGGGTTGAGCCATCGGATACGCCCTTTGGCAGCATGGAGATTCCTCCTCCTCCTGGGACGAGGCCAGTAATTTACGCATGGTCAACTACCGATGCCACTGATTTTTGCTATGTATGTCCCTTCGTAAGGGTTGGGGTGAACTATTTGGGAAGATTCGGACAGCCGGACTGGTCTACTTCTGCATTGAGTACAACAAATGTGGCGCATCAGGGCCTGTTGACGGCGGCGAAGATAGTTGCAAGCTCACTATTAGACCTTTTCCGAGACCCTAAGACGGTTAAGGAGGCCAAGGAAGAATTCAAAAAGAGGACTAAGGATATCAAGTGGTATAGCCCAATTCCCGAGGATCGACCGGTACCGAAACTCGATCCGCTCCCCAAGGAACACTATATGGCTTTGATAGAGGCTTGCAGGAAGGGGCCGAAGTGGGAAGGATATGAACCCGAACTGAGCGAGAGGATGGAAGGAGTTGTACAAAAAGTTTTGGAAGAGCTGTGCTGAGCCCTATGAAAATTTGAAACATACAAAATCTAATTTGTCCTCACGACGCGGAAGCCGAGGTCGTAGAACCGGGATCGGTGGGATAACTGGACCGATTGGCACACCGCACATCCGATGGTATGCCGCCCCAACTGCCCCCCGAATCACGTCTTTCTCTTCCATCTCGAGAATTCAATTGAGAGGTTTTCTATCTAAGATAATTAAATTCAGTATTCGCGTCAACGGGTCTCCATACAGGGCTTTTTTCGTAGGTGAGGTCCCCCCTCAGTCCTTCCCAAGATTACAAGCATGGTGGGCATGACAAATCATATCCCGAGCAGATGATTTTTATTTGACGACGTTTGTTGGCTTCCCCCTGAGGAAATTGATGACGTTGTCTACCGCCATTCGAGCCCCTTTCTCTATGGTCTCAGGTGTCATTCCCGCCGAGTGCGGGGTAACGATAACATTTTCCAGCTTGAGCAGAGGGTCGTCCGGCGGTACGGGTTCTTCATGGAATGTATCCAGGCCTGCTCCGGCTATCTTGTCTGAGTTCAGGGCCTCTACCAATGCCTCCTTGTCGACTATCGCCCCTCTGGCTGTATTTACGAGAATAGCGGTGGGCTTCATGAGACCGAGTTGCCTCTTCCCGATGAGGTTTACCGTTTTGTCGGAGAGTCTCAGGTTTATTGAGACTACGTCTGCATGCGTGAAGAGATCTTCGAGGGAGACAAACTCGACTCCATGCTCCTCGGCCCTCTTTTGTGAAGGGTGAAAGGTCCATGCAATGACCCTCATCCCAATGCCCCTCGCCAGCCTTGCCAGGTGAGAACCAATTGCCCCCAACCCCACCGTTCCAAGAGTCTTGCCGAAGAGCTGCTGCACCAGGCCTCTCGGCCACCCTCCGTTTCGCACTTCCTGATTGAGCTGGGGTATTTTCCGAGCCACGGCCAGCATTAAGGCAAGGGCGTGCTCCGCCACAGCCGGAGCGGCAAAACCAGGGGTGTTGGTTACCAGAACGCCATATTCCCTGGCCGCGGAAAGATCTACATTATCGGTCCCGGTGCCGAGAATGGAAAGAAGCCTCAAGGAGGGAGAACATCGGCTCAGTACCTCGTGGGTAAATTTGGAGTAAGCCCTGGCATTGATCGCAACATCAGCTCCCGCCATTCGCGCCACGAATTCCTCCTGATTGCGTGCTCGATCATTGTAGAGTTCGATCTCTCCCCAGTTTTTCAGCTCTTCCAACGCCTTGGTGCCCTTTATCTGAGGAGGATCATCATCGGGAATTACGATGCGAGCCATGATATCCCTCCTTTCTCAAGCCGTCTCTAAGTACCATGTATGGAAAACTGACGGGATTGCCATCCCCGCCTAGCCCTTAACTGAGCCGGCCAAAATTCCGCGGACGAAGTACGGTTGCAAGGTGGCGAAGATAATGAGGGGCAACGCCATGGAGATAAAGGCCCCCGCAGAAAGCAAATGCCAATTCTCTCCCAAGGAGCTCATCATGCTGCTGATGTGCATCGTCAATGGAGCCACATCCCTGGTCCCACCCAGGTAAATCAGCGCCACCAAAAGGTCGTTCCAAACCCAGAGGAACTGGAAAATAGCCAACGAGGCAATGGAAGGGATCGAAAGCGGTACCACGATGCGGTAAAAAATGGCGAATTGGGAAGCCCCATCCAGGGAGGCCGATTCGAGGAGATCCTTGGGCAAGCCCCTGAAGAAGTTTCGAAGGAGGTAAATCGCATACGGGAGGCCGTAGGCCGTGTGGGCCAACCAGACACCAAGGAACGTCCCCGCCAACTGAAGCCCCTTGTAGAGGCGAAGTATGGGGATGAGGGTCATCTGGAGGGGGACCACCAAGAGGGCCACCACGATGATGAACAAAAGGTCTCGCCCCGGAAATCTCATCCAGGCCAGGGCGTATGCCGCAAATGAAGCAATCAGGATGAGAATAAGGGTCGAGGGAATGCTGATGATGAGGCTATTGAGGAATGCCCTCCCCATGCCCCGGCCCGTGACGATATCCCTGAGGATGGAAGGACGGCTTTCGGTGGCCTTCCTCCGGCCGTATTGGGTTTGGCCCGTAAGGACCTCCACGTAATTTTCCACGGTGAAGGCGAATGGTGTCTTGAAGGTTCTCCACCAACCCCTGGCCACGATGTCCCGCCGGGAACGAAATGAATTCACCAGCAGCCCAAAGGAGGGAAGGGTCCAGATGAGACAGATCGATATGATCACGATGTGAAGGAGACTCCGGGAGATCACCCTGGCACCCTTTCCGGTCATTGCATGGCCTCCTGGGCCCTGAAACGCCGCACGTTAAACACGATCACCGGGATGACCGCTAACAACAGGATAACCGCGATGGCGCTGGCTCGTCCGAAGTGATGGTAGTTGAACATCTCCTTATACATGCGGTTGGCGATGACCTCCGTCCCCAGGTTGCCATTGGTCATGACGTAAACGATATCGAATACCTTGAGCACGATAATGACCATTGTCGTGGCAACGACGAGGATCGTGGTCCTCATCATGGGCAATATGATACGCCAGAAGATTCGCCATTCGCTTGCTCCATCGATTCGCGCCGCTTCCAGGATCTCAGCGGGGATACCCTTCAGGCCTGCCGATAAGATTACCATGCAGAAACCCGTCCATACCCAGATACCAACCCCAATGAGGGCGAAATTGTTTACCCTTGTGTTGACGAGCCAAGCGACGGGTTTGAAGCCAGGAAGGATGTTCAACGCAGCGTTCAGAAGCCCAATCTGGGGGATGCCTGCCGGCCTGAATTCGAACATAAACCTCCAGATCACGCTGGCGGCTACAAAGGAGAGAGCCATAGGGAGGAAAATCAAGGCCTTGGCACCGGCTTCATAGCGTACCCTGTCCGTGAGCACGGCGATGACCAGCCCTAGGCTCACGGTAATGGACGTGAAGAGCACGAGCCACAGAAGGTTGTTCCTGAGGGCGGCGAGCATGTCGGCATTGGTGAAGACATACCAGTAATTGTCGATGCCCGCGAACTGCTTTGAGCCCCTTCCCAGGAAGCTGATGTAAGCGGTATTCAGGATTGGGTAGATCAGGTAAACCGTGAGGAAGAGCAAAGCCAATCCCATGTACAGCCATGGGATCAACCCCCTTTTTCTAAAAATGCCTATCCCTCCTTTCCTTGGCGGGGGTGTTGCCCGAATTACCTTTCCCTCAGAGTTCGTTTTTTCGGTTTTCAAGGGATTCCCAACTTTGAACTTTGACATTGACTCTCGTGTTCGTGTGGTTCGTGCTCGTGATACGTGTTCGTGCTCGTTGTCCATGTCCGTAATCAGTTATTTGTCATTTGGATTTTGAACTTTGACATTCTTATCTTCTGCCTCTAACCTTTTTCCCCTTTCCTCCTTTCCCAAGGGGAATA
>DAOVIU010000178.1 GCA_030673585.1 Pseudomonadota bacterium
CATCTGCTCAGGGTGAACCTCCATTTGCAAAACATGTCGTCGGGATGAGGATCGGGGGGAGCAAAGAGGCACTCGACCTGGATTCGCTCATCAATCTCCCCCGCGAAATTTTCAAACTCGCCCCGATGCATCTCCTTGCAGACGAATTCTTCCAGTCCCCGCTTGAGCCGCGCCTCCTGGGTAGGACAGCTGGGGACCTCTATGATTACCTCGTCATCCCCCTCACGGATCCGATAGCCCACCAGGATTTTCCACGGGAAGTATCTCAACGCCTTGACAAACCCTCGGAGTCCCTTTTCCTCGATATGAAAGCGGGGAATCAGATCTTTGGCGGCCATTCCAGCGACCCTGCCCCACACCTTTTCGTTGATGCGTTCCGCCGTCTGCTGATCGAACTCCTCGGCGACGTAGATGAACCAGAAGGCATCCATCACCCGATAATGCCACAGCAGAAACTCGATGTAGCTCCTCAGCTCCGGGGCCTCCATCCCGTCGAATTGTGAAAGATCCATATCCGCTCCTTTCGAGGAGAAATCGTCCCTCAGTAACTGGAAGGGGAATATCTCCCGGGGTATATAAGACGATGGTCAGGTTACCACCTCTGAGAAGACGTCTTCGAGGATATTCAAGGCAATATCGATCTCCCTCTGGGTTACATTGATCGGAGGGAGAAAGCGGATTGATTCGAACCCGCACGATGCCATAAGTATCCCCTTCTGAAATGCCCTTCTGATCACTCGGTTCCGGAGATCATCGGTCTCCACGGAGATGGCGTCCATGAGCCCGAGGCCCCGGACCTCATGGATCACGGGGAACCGGGATTGGAGCTGGCGGAGGCCGGAGAGGAGGTAATCTCCCATCTCCTCCGCATTCGTCAGGAGATCCTCTTCCTGGATGGTCTGAATGACTTGATAACCCACCGCTGAGCTGATGGCGTTGCCCTCGCCCCACGTCGACGAAATCCTCTTCTCCTCTCGTGGAAAAAACGTGCTCTTCCCAATGGTGGCGCCCACCCTTAAGGCCTTGGCAGAGGCTATGATGTCTGGTACTACGCCGAAATGCTCCACAGCCCACCACCTTCCCGTACGGCCTAATCCTGATTGGATTTCGTCCGCGATCAGCGGAATTCCCTCCCGGTGGGCAATCTCGGCTACTTCCCCGATAAACTCGGAATTGGCGATATCATACCCTCCTTCGCCCAGGATGGGCTCAATGATGATATACGCCACCTCATCCGGGTCGATAAGGCCGATATCCGGGTCAAGGATCTGGGCCAGACGGCTGATCACGCCCTTCCTTCGTATGGAGTATATCTTCCACCCGCAATCGCACTGGTGCTGGCAACGACAGAAGGGCAGCTCCACGATCTTGGGGATCTGAGGATACCAATCCCGGTGGACCTTCTTGCTCCGGTTGAGGGAGAGGGCCCCCAGGGTCCGTCCGTGGAACGCCCCGTAAAAGCAGAAGCCGTATCCATGGTTTCTGCGGTAGTCGTAACAGATCTTGATCGCATTCTCGACCGCTTCCGCCCCGGAATTGGAGAGGAATGCCGAATCGAAACCGAATTGCTGGGAGATCTCCATCAGCTTATGGTGGAGGTGGGAGGGAGTCGGGATGGGACAGTCGACTGGGTCTTCACCGAAGGCGCCGATGAAGTCGGTTCCGGCGTATCGATCCGGGTCGATTGCGGCGATTTTTTTCGCCACTTCCACGAGGTTAGGATGGTTATAGCCCAGCGGAGAGCTTGCCACATGGCTGACGAAGTCCATGATGATATTGCCATCTACGTCGGTGCAGAATGGCCCAATGGCGGGTTTGGATCGATCCCAGATAAAGTCGTAGAAATACGTTGAGTGCGCGGCATACATCTTGTGGAACTGGGCCCATTTGCGCGCATTGGGGCCGGGAGGGGGAACCTTAATGGTCGGTACGGCCTTTTCCCTTTCCATGTTCATCTCCTCAATACTGGACGGTCCTATGGTTTATTGGGTTTCATCCGCAATAAAAGAACTACTCCAACACAGGGGCAAGCACGTCTTCCAACGTGGGATAGCCGACCCCCTGGTATTCGTATCGGACTCTGATCAGTGGTTTTTCGATGGTAATCAGCCTGGAGAGGTCAATCGGCGTGGCGCTGACCACCAGATCACACTCTGTCGCGTTGATGGTGGCTTCTAGCTCCTTTATCTGTTCATCGCTGTATCCAACGGCTGGCAGCACCTTTTTCAGATGGGAATACTTCTCGAAGGTCTCCCGCAGGCTTCCCACCGCGAATGGTCTGGCGTCCACCAACTCCTTGGCGCCGAATTTCTGGGCGGCCACGACCCCCGCCCCGTAGGGCATCTCCCCGTGGGTTACCGTGGGTCCATCCTCAATGACGAGTACCCGCTTTCCGGATATGAGGGACGGATCCTCAACAGACACCGGTGAGGCAGCGTAAATGACCACGGCTTTGGAATTAACCCGTCGGATGTTATCCCTCATCCGATCCAGCTTGCGGGGGTCTACCGTGTCAACCTTGTTGATTACCACCGCGTCGGCAAGGCGCAAATTGGTTTCCCCGGGATAATATTGCAGCTCATGCCCCGGTCGATGCGGATCGACGAGCACGATGTGAACTGTGGGCTTGAAAAAGGGCGTATCGTTGTTCCCGCCATCCCATACCAGGATTTCCGCCTCCCCCTGGGCTTGGGAGAGGATCTCCCCATAATCCACACCCGCGTAGACAACGGTACCCCGCTCGATATGAGGTTCATACTCCTCCCGTTCCTCGATGGTACAGTGAAAACGGTCGAAATCCTCTCGGTTCGCGAACCGCTGCACTCTTTGCCGAACGAGGTCTCCATACGGCATGGGGTGGCGAACAACTACTACGGTTTTTCCCCTTCGAGCCAATATATCGCATATCTTCCGGGTAGTTTGACTCTTGCCACATCCGGTCCTCACCGCTCCCACGGAGACAACGGGTACCGTCCCTTCTAGCTGCGTGTGGGCAACCCCCAACATCATGAAATCGGCTCCGGCACTACTCACCTCGGCTTCGTGGTGCATGAGGTTTACATAAGAAACGTCGCTGTAGGAAAAAACCACCAAATCCACGGACTCCGAACGGATCAGCGAAACGAGCTCCGACTCGGGGTATATCGGAATCCCGTTTGCGTAAAGTTTCCCCGCGAGCTCAGGTGGATAGCACCTGCCCTCGATGTTGGGAATCTGAGCCGCGGTGAAGGCCACGACCCTGTATTCCTTTCGATCGCGAAAGCAGAGGTTGAAGTTGTGAAAGTCCCTCCCCGCTGCCCCCATGATGATCACCCGAACGGGTCGTTCTTTTCCCTTCCTTGCCATTATCGCCGCCCCCAAAAAGGATGTTTATGCCCTTGAGCCTTTTCCCGATTTGTGGCCAACCTCGGTGTTCGCCATCTCTTCCAGTATGATTACCAGGGCGGAATGATCCAGTTCATCTTTTCCCTGGGCCGCCAGCGTCTTCCACATTTGAGCCACCAATGCCGTCCCCGGAAGCGAAACCCCATATTCCTCGGCCGAGGACAGTGCGTTTTCCGTGTCCTTCTGGTGGAGTCTGACCTTTCCTCCCGGCTCGAAGTTCCGCTCCAACATCCGCTGGCCATGGAGATCGAGGACACGGCTTTGGGCAAATCCCCCCAACAACGCCTCCCGCACTTTAGCCGGATCTACCCCGGCTTTCGCCGCGAAGACCAGGGCTTCCCCCACTGCCTCGATGGCAAGGCCAACGACGATCTGGTTACAGAGTTTGCACATCTGGCCCGCACCGTTTCCCCCAACGTGTACGATATTCCCCCCCATCGTCTCGAAAAGGGGCTTTACCCGCTGGAAGACCTCTGATTTCCCGCCCACCATAATGGAAAGCGTTCCCTCGATAGCCCCTTCCTCGCCGCCGCTTACGGGGGCATCAAGCATTTCCATTCCTCGCCCCCCTAATTCCGAGGCGATCCGCCTGGTTACGATGGGCGAAATGGAGCTCATGTCCACCACCACCATACCCGCCCTCCCCCCTTCTAGCACACCATTTTGGCCCAAAACCACCTCCTCAACGGCGGGGGAATCCGATATCATCACGAACACGATATCGCTCCTTAGGGCGACTTCCCTGGGAGACATGCACAGCGTTGCACCCTCCTCCTCCAATTCCCACCCCCGGCCTGGGCTCCGATTGTAAGCCGACAGGGGATACCCGGCTCTCAAAATATTTCTTGTCATTGGCTTCCCCATGATACCCAGGCCGATAAAGCCAATCCGTTCCCCCATGTTAGCCTCCACCCTTCTGTTTACGCTCTATCTCCAGTTGAAACATCGAGGGCGAGTTCCGCCAATTGGCGCAGCATCTCCTTGGCCACATCATCATCGAAGCCCGTCCCTCCTGGGATCGATGCCAATTCCCTCAGGAAATCCTTCATTCACTTGCCCTTTCTTTTCTGCCTTTAGACCCTCTCCCCGCAATAAGGACAGAAGGCAAATCCCCCTTCCAGTAATCGACCGCAATGCCCGCAGAACAATTCGTCCCCCGCCACTTTTACGCCGATGCCATGGCCCATTTCATCCGAAATGCCCCCGCACCCTTCGCAGATGACGGCGGGTTTGCCCCGGCTAACCGGAAAGATGGGAATAAAAA
>DAOVIU010000153.1 GCA_030673585.1 Pseudomonadota bacterium
CACCGGTCTCAGTCTGCCACCAGTTGTCATGGATCGCCTGGTTGAAGATGGGCAAGCCCCACATGATCGCCTCGGGGTTAAGGGGTTCGCCCACGCTGTTGATGTGGCGGAGGCTAGAGAGATCGTAGCGCTTGGGAATCTCAACCCCCGCCTTCATCAGCATGCGAATAGCAGTGGGGGCGGTGTACCATACCGTGACTCTGTATTTCTGAATCAGCTCATACCAGACCCCAGCGTTGAAGCCCCCCTCGTGGATCACCTGGGTAACCCCATTGCTCCAGGGAGCGAGCATGCCGTAGGAGGTGCCGGTGACCCAACCTGGGTCAGCGGTACACCAGTAGATGTCGTCGTCATGGAAGTCGAGGATCCATTTACCGGTCGCGTATTGCTGAACTACGGCCTGGTGACAGTGAACGGCGCCCTTGGACTTACCGGTAGTCCCGGAAGTGTAGTGCATGACAGAATAGTCATACATAGTGGTTTTGGCTATCTCCAGCTCCGAAGAGGCCTCAGACATGAGGGCTTCATAACCCAAATCGCCCTCGGCAAAGGGGTTGGGGTCTCCCTGGCTTTTGTTCACAACGATGATATGTTCGAGCTGTCGCAGATCGGGAATAATCTCAGCGATACGGCGGCGCAAGGCTGGCTGCGTGAGCAGGACTTTGGCTCCGCTATCCAGCAGGCGATCCTTAACCGGCTCAGGGCCAAAAGCCGAGAAGAGGGGGCCGACCACGGCGCCTAGTTTCAGCGCCCCAAAGAAGGCGATATATAGCTCTGGTAGCCGTTCCATGAAGATAAAGACCCGATCTCCCTTCTCTACACCCAGTCCCTTGAGCACATTGGCGAACTTGTCGCTCTCCTCCTTGAGCTGGCCAAAGGTGTAGGTCTCGGTTTCCCCGTTCTTGCCCTCCCACAGCAGGGCCTTTTTGTCCTTTTGGGACCCCTTGGCGTGGCGATCAATGCACTCGTGGGCCATGTTGAGAAAGCCCCCCGGAAGCCAATCCAGCTCTTCGTGAAGATCTTCCCAAGATGTGTCCTTGCGGGGCTCTTCGAAATCTATCAAATTGGGTTGCACCCTCAACTCTTCGGCCTTAGGTTTCCGAATAATTTGATAATCCACGGATATCCTCCCACTTGATGGCGTTGGACGTGTAAGCCATATTTCAAGTAAAATGAATTAAAGGGATAATGGTCCTGTCTGTCTCTGCATTTCCCGTGGTTTGGCTTTATTGGGCAGTAAGATAAGAGAGCCTCCAGGGAGCTATGAAAAACCCCTCAGAGACTGCGTATCGGTACCTTCCGGTAACCTTCTCTCACAATTCATCCTAGCCGTTGCGAGCTATATTATTCAGCGGGCTTCATATAGAATTTTTTTGTACTACTTCGTGGTATGTATTGTCAAACCATTTGTCAAATTCTTTACTAGATAGGTAAATCCTTTCGGTCCTGGCATATAAAATCCACGTTCTTATTCTAGAAGGGGTCATCTTGACCAGCTTTTTCCCTGCTGTCATTTAATGGATGTTTAATACAAGATTAGACAATTCCGTCTCAACCCTGATTATCCTATATTTCAATCACAAATCATCAGGGCTAACCTTGCTCTGATTTTTTCATTCTTGTGAGTGTGGCCCCATTTTGGTAATATAGTCTTTCCTAATCCTCCACTGCCACAAAGCCAAAGAGAAAAGGGGATAATATGGTAAAAGCTAACAAAAAACTCGTAATTCTGGTGCTCTTGGTAGCGATGGTTATTGGAAGTGTATTGGCGAGTGGATACGTTCACATCAAAACTAGCACTGCAAAGCCGCAAACACAAACCCAGATAATTGAAGATATCACTTCGGAAGAAGCGTATACCCTGATACAGGAGAACAAAGGTAATCTCAATTTTGTAATTCTTGATGTGCGAACTCCGGAAGAATTTGTAAGAGACCATATAGGAAATGCTATCAATTTAGATTACTATTCTGAAACTTTCAAGGGTGACCTTAACAGATTGGATAAAAATAAAACCTATCTCATCTATTGCCAAATTGGGGGTCGTAGCAAAATGGTTTTAGGTATAGTGAAAGAACTCGGTTTTAGGGAAGCCTACAATATGCTGGGAGGGATTACTCAATGGAAAGCAAAGGAGATGCCAACTACAAAATAGGTCTCTATTGATTCGAAGTCGAGGGGCCTCACGTTTTGATGGAATGACTCTAGTGATGACGACACGACAGTTTTTACATTGATTTGAGCGGCCGTCCTAGGAGCTTATTCCTTATGATGCTACCTGGTGAAAACAAGATGGGTCAGACAATCCAGGCAGGATGCCAATTATCATGGATTTGAATCGCAATTCATTAAGAAAGCCTTTCCCAGATCTGCACAAAATCTGGAATCAATACGTGGTATTCTGTGCCGATCTGTGATATACGAATAAATTGTGACCATATCCCGTGGAAAATGGCATGAGTAGGGATAAAATAAAGGCCCCGCAAGGGGCCTTGCCCTCTTTTGAAGAAAGGAATACCCCTCATGAACATCGATGAGATCATGAGGCATCTTCCCCATCGGTATCCCTTCTTGATGATCGATCGGGTGGTCCACCTCGACCCTGGCAAGACGGCCACGGCCATCAAGAATGTAAGCATTGACGAACCCTTCTTTCAGGGACACTTCCCCGGTCATCCCATCATGCCCGGCGTCCTCATCGTCGAGGCCTTAGCCCAAACGGGGGGAATAGCCTTCGCCTCGGCGGAGGAGAATATTGATGAGGCGGACCGATTGGGGCTGCCCATACTGGCCAAAATCGAGGAAATGAGGTTTCGGGCGGCCGTTTCGCCGGGTGACCAGCTATGGCTTCATGCCGAAGTCCTTCGCGCATATGAGTCCTTGGCCATGGTGAAGGTGGAGGCAAAGGTAAACGATAGCACGGTAGCCCAGGGTAAGATCGTCCTGGCCAAGGGGCCATAAGGAAGACCGACCGGATTATCCCCCTTTGGGTTGCGGGATGAAATCAGCGCTCATCGAGTCAATTCGATCCAAGACGATCCCTCTTCTGCTCGTCCTATCCATTCTGCTGTACTCCTGTCAGCGACGGGCCCCTCTCCTCATCAAGCGACACCGGATTTTAATGGGGACATTGGTGGAAATCTCCCTCGTTGGGGGGGATGAGGAGAAGGCCGAAGGGGCCATTCATGACGCCTTCGACGAGATGAAACGGGTTGAGGAGCTCATGAGCGGGAGAATTTCCGGAAACGACGTCTCGAGGATTAACCAATCGGCGGGGATCAAACCGGTAAAGGTTTCCGCTGAAGTCCTAAAGGTGATTCGAAGGGCCAATGAGATCTCGAGGGAATCGGGGGGGTGTTTCGACATCTCCATCGGGGCCCTTTTGGAACTGTGGGGCTTCGAGGGTGATGGGGATCGTCTTCCCGGTGAAGATGAAGTGAGCCGGGTCCTTCATTCCGTCAATTACCGGATGATCTATGTGGATGAGATGGCCTCCACCGTGGAACTCAAGAGGAAGGGGATGCGTATCGATTTGGGGGGAATTGCCAAGGGGTATGCCGTTGACCGGGCCTTCGAGCTGCTCACGTCCAGGGGGTATCGGAACCTGATCGTCAATGCAGGGGGAGATATGCGAGTGGGGGGAAAGAAGATCCATAGCCCCTGGGTCATTGGCATTCAGGATCCGAGGGACCGTTCTCGAATGCTCGCCACCTTTGACCCCTCGGATATTTGCGTCGCTACCTCCGGGGATTATGAGCGCTACTTCGAAAAGGATGAGATACGATATCACCATTTGCTCAACCCGTTTACGGGTTTTCCGGCCCGGCAATGTCGGGGCGTGACTATCCTGGCCAAGGATGCGCTCAGCGCAGATGCGCTGGCCACCGCCGCCTTCGTGATGGGACCGAAAAGAGGGTTAGCTCTCATCAAGGCGATGGAGGGGGTCGAGGGGTTGATCGTCTCCGCGGATGGAGAAATAATCGTGTCTGAAGGCCTGAAGGGAAAGCTTCAGTTCACGGATTGAAACGGAAAGTCCGATAAGGATTGCGGTTGTGCAGTGCTGCAGTCTTGCGGTCAGGGTGGCACCCATTTTAATTCAACTACGTGATAAGTTCGCGCTCAGAGCTTCTTTTTGCAGGTTTTTTATAATCGGGCATTTTTTTCTTGACAAGGGGCTTGTTTTTGGTATGATTTGCCCCAGTTTTGGGAATAAAGGGAGAAAGGAGGTCAAGGTTTCATGGACAGAAAAGTCATTTCCATTGTTGCTGCGATTTTGTTCTTTGGTTCTTTGTTCGTGTTGCAGGGCGTCTTCGGACAGCCGGATTCCATCACCATCGACAATCCCGGGCTTCACGCGACGGATAAGTACCAGGGGGTACAGTTCGGCCACAAAAAACACGCCGACGCGGTGAAGGACTGCAAGAAGTGCCATCACACCTATAAGGAGGGTGGGAAGGCGCAGAAGTGCACAGGTTGCCACACCAAGGACTCCAAGATTGACGCTAAAAAGGCCTTTCACGCCAATTGTAGGGGGTGCCACAGAGCCCTAAAAAAGGAGGGCAAAGCGACGGGCCCGACCGCCTGTACGAAATGCCATGCCAAGAAGTAGGTTCTGACGGAATTCCTAAGAATGAGAGGGGCCGGATATTGGTATTCACATCCGGCCCTTTGCTTTTCCGCAAAGGTTCAAACGATCCATCTCACCGAAAGACCTATACCGGAGCCCTTCGACTTCCGAAAAAACGCAATCCCATATAGCTGTATCGGGGGAAAATCTTTGATTCCACTCCCTTTTTTGGTATGATTAACTCACCCTTTTACTGGTTATTCCCGTAATTTCCCCGGAAGGGGGGGGTAAAGCGGTAAGGATAGTGG
>DAOVIU010000107.1 GCA_030673585.1 Pseudomonadota bacterium
CCGCCGGCGAGAAGGCCCTCATCGTCAATCCGCTTCGCGAGAACAACTGGACCCAGTCCAGGGCGGCCAAGGCGCTGGGAATCAATATCCGGCGGTACAAGATCATCGCTATGGCCTTAAGCGGCTTTACCACGGCACTGGGCGGGAGTTTCTATGCTCAGTACTACTACTATATCGACCCGGATTTGAGCTTCGGGGCCCATGTTTCGGTTGACATCCTCCTGAGACCCATTGTGGGGGGTCCGGGAACCGTATTTGGACCCCTGGTCGGATCCCTCCTCCTGAGTCCCTTGTCGGAGATGACCAGGAGCCTCTTCCGACAATACAGCGGGCTTCACCTCATGATATTCGGCTCCGTATTGATCGCCGTTATCATCTTCCTTCCTCGAGGTGTTATCGGCTTGATCGGGGATATCTATGGGAAAATCGGCTCGAAATCCCGGAAAGGCTAAGAGTACCTATGAGTCTACTCGAGGTCAACAAGTTGACAAAGAATTTCGGTGGTTTGAGGGCGGTATCAGGGGTTGATTTTTCCGTTGAGCAGGGAGAGATTTTGGGAATGATTGGCCCCAACGGGGCAGGGAAGACCACCATATTCAATCTCATTACCGGTTTTTATCCATGCGACGAGGGGAGGGTTGTATTCAAAGGGGAGGATATTACCAACCTGAGACCTGATGAAATTTGTAAAAGGGGGGTTACGCGGACATTCCAAATCGTGAAGCCCTTCGCACACATAACGGTCTTTCAAAATGTGGTCATTGGTGCCCTCAACCGGATTAAGGGTGTCCCTGAGGCCAGAAAGACAGCCCTCGAGGTACTCGATTATACGGGGTTGGACGAAAGGAAGGATCAAGTGGCCGCGAATCTGTCCACTCCCGAACGTAAACGCCTGGAACTCGCCAAGGCACTGGCTACCCAACCGGAGCTAATATTGCTGGATGAGGTTGCAGCGGGGCTCAACCCGAAAGAAACCGAGGAAGTTATCAGGTTGATCCAGGCCATTAACAAGAGGGGGATTACGATATTCGTCATTGAGCACGTCATGAAGGCCATCATGTCTCTTTCCCATAGAATTGTGGTGTTACACCACGGTGAGAAAATCGCCTCCGGTACTCCATCGGAGATATCCAAGGATCAAACGGTCATAAAAGCCTATCTGGGAAAGGAGTATTTCCTTGCTTAGCATTGAAGGCATCGATGTCTCATACGGCGACGTGAAGGTTCTCAGTTCCGTAGGGTTTCATGTAGACGAAGAGGAGATCGTTGCCCTCGTGGGGGCCAACGGAGCCGGCAAATCGACCATGATCAATACCATCTCCGGAATTAACCAACCGCGCAGTGACCAAATCACATTTATGGATGAAAGGATCGATGGGAAGCAGCCCCATTTCATCGTTGAAAAGGGAATTGTTCAGGTTCCCGAGGGCAGGAGGATCTTCTCCTCGCTCACCGTTTTGGAAAATCTGGAGATGGGATCATTTCTGCCGAGGGCTAAGAAAAGGAGAAAAGAGGTCTTGGAGGAGGTTTATCGTCTATTTCCAATACTGAAAGATAGAATGGGCCAACAAGCGGGAACCCTGAGCGGCGGTGAACAGCAGATGCTTGCCATTGGTAGGGCCTTGATGTCACTCCCCAATTTACTCATGCTGGATGAACCGTCCCTGGGATTGGCCCCCATGATCGTCGCCGATATATTCGAAGTTATTTCGAAGATCAATTCACAGGGAACAACAATCCTCATCGTGGAACAGAACGTCGAACACACCTTGGAGATGGCCGACCGCGCATATGTCCTGGAGAACGGGTCCATCGTGCTGGAGGGAGCGGGAAAGGACTTGTTGGAAAACCCGCATGTGAAAGAGGCATATTTGGGTATCTAAGGATTCACCTGTGCTGACGGGGGCGAAATTCCCATCGTCAAAATGGCCCCATACGTATCACAAAATTCCACCGACGAGGATATCGAGGGGATTTCCGCAATGGAAGCGGCGGGGAGGGCTGTTTCCGCTGCAAAAAAGCTCTGTTCGGATATACGTGTTCCCCAGCTGAGAGATCTCGATATTTCGGAAAAAGAGTATTTTCGGTTGATCCCCCAGATGGCAAAGGATGGGATGGAGAGTAGAACCCCACTGGTTAATCCGAGAAAACCGACGGAAGAGGACATGATGGAGCTATTCAAGAACGCGTACTGATTCTGATTGCGTCCAGATGGAAATGAGGCAAATAGAAATCCTTAGAGAAGCTTTCCAACGCACTAAAAACAACCTTTCCTGGCTATTCTTTCCCCTACCGACTGCTTCCTCGGACTGCGACGGGCTCGAGAACGTTAACGAAAATACTTTTCCGAAACATAAACATAACCATCCATCAAACGTCGCGCCGTGCGGCCAAGCAACGCTTCCTTGTATTCAAAGCTGTTGCCCTTCTTTTTCACGTGGACCCCGACCGGGATAATCCCGGCAGGATGCCCCAGGCGGATTTCCTTCGCTTCCAGAGCGGCCTTACTCACCACCTCATGGACGACGGTACCCTCAATCTTAGCCGCTCCCGTCGTACAGATAGCTCCGGTAACTGCATATGCCTTATGGAGCGCGCCCATTGATATCATCCGAGCCACGATATCTATTTCGCCTTTTGAGATATTCCTGCCGTTGAGCGCTTTGTAACCTTGAGATTGGCTCACACAGGCGATTGTAGGCACGTCCTGACTTTTTTCACCTGCCTCCTCAGGCGATGAAGCCAACCCCAACATGACAGCTCCCCTGCTCCGAATGGCCTCAAACCTTTGCATGATTTCGGCATTTGCTTCAATTTCGGAGAGTTCGATTCCGGTAAGACCCAGGTTTTTTGCCCGGACAAATATCATGGGATTAGCCGCGTCAACAATGGAGATGGTGATTTGTCCTATGCCCGGGACTTCTATGACGTCTTTCACATTGCCCGTAGGCAATAGTGTGCCGGTAACTGCACCCCCGGGATCGACGAAGTGAAGGGTAACCTTACCACCAGTTCCGGGAACCCCATCAATGGTATAATCGCCCTCTTCGTTGTAGAGGCCATCCCGTACCGGAACTTCCGCGATGATGAGTTTTTTCGTATTGACTTGGTATATTCGCACAGTCGTTATGGGTTCTCCTGCGCTGACCAGTCCCTCACCAATAGCAAAGGGACCAACCGCAGAGGACATATTGCCACAATTCCCCCGATAGCCGATTTTCGGTCGGTCAATGGAGACTTGGCCGAAGGTATAGTTCACATCATAATTTGGATTCTTCGAAGGGCTTATGATGGCTACCTTGCTGGTATGAGAAAAAGCTCCTCCCATCCCGTCGATCTGGCGGCGGTTTGGATCCGGGCTTCCAAAGGCTGCCAGAATAACACGATCCCTGATCTCCGGATCCTTGGGTAAATGATTCTCATGAAAAAAAACGGCCTTACTGGTACCGCCCCTCATGTATACAGCCGGTATCCGTGCCTGCATCACCCTACCTCCATTGCGGTTACTCGTTACTTCATGGAATACTGACGAAAATTACTTTAATCAAATTCATTGCGAAGCTAGGATTGCCCGCTTTTGTTCGGACAATCCCGGGCGGATTCCGCTTCAGGGATTCGCCATCGGGATCATCGGGGAACGGAGGAAGAGTTTTTCGAAAGTAATTGATCCTCCGGGAAATCCCTGTTTTGGGGTTCCCAGTCGGTATTATCTTGGGGCTCCTGTTCCCTCTGGGAGTAAAGGTCCTTGAGCTGATCCCTATCCAGTTTCGCCAACGCATCCAGAACCGATAGGTATCTCCCTCCTTCGATCTCCCCAACCCTCCTCTGAAGATTACCGGAAGGAGGCAGGATATACCTGCCGTGGATCCTGCGGGCCAGCATGGCGATCTGATGTTGGGACAGCTCAGCGGGGCATTTCGAGGCACACGTTCCACACATGATGCATTCAAAGGATAGTTCGGCGACTTTTTCGATGTCCCCCCTCATGGCAGCAGCGATGTATTCCATCACCTTGATCTCCTGGGGGCAGACACGGGTGCAGGTATTGCACTGGACGCACCTCAGTAATTCGGGATAAATCTTGACCAAGACCGAGTCATCTCCACGCAGGGAGTTGAGATCATAGGGTTCCTTGTGGGATGGGAAGGATGAGATTTGGGTGAGCTGCATTTCCGCTTCGATCACCGTCTGGCATGCTAACACGATTTTCAATTTATAATCCCCAGGCGTGCGGTATTCGGTCACGCAGGCGCCGCAGATTCCGCCCCTGCACCCGCAGTTTCGCACAAACCGGTATCCCACATACTCCATGGCCTTCTGGATGGTGAGGTTTGGGGGAACCTCATACTGGTTCCCAAGGACGTAGATGGGTATGAAGCGACTTTTCCGGCCTAGCCCTTTTCCTGAAGTCTTGCGCTCTGCGCTCATGAGTTATTTTGTTCCATCTATTGGTGGACCCGAGGGAGGGCCCTTTCAAATCGGTAATCCGGAATCATCAAGGGGGATTTCACGCTCGTTTGAATGCCGAGCTCTTTCAAGGCATCTCGGTATTCCTTTACGTGTTGAAGCGTGAGCTTCCCCGTTTTGACCTCCCTGGACCTAAGTGCAGCTGTTATCCCAGCCCTCCGGCCGAAGACAAAGATATCAAGGAGGGAATTTCCCCCCAATCGGTTCCTCCCGTGTACGCCTCCCGAAGCCTCTCCAGCCACAAAGAGGTTCCTCACAGTGCTTTCGCCGTCGGCATCGATTTGAATACCCCCATTCTGATAATGCTGGCTGGGATAGATGAGAATAGGGAATTGGGTGATGTCAATCCCGAACGTCTTGAATCGGTGAAAGAGATGGGGAAAAATCCGATGGATTGTCCCGCTTCCCTTGGTCAGATTGACCAGAGGCGTATCCAACCACACCCCCACCATCCCCGTTGGAGTCTCCACGCCCTTTTTCCTGTCTGCTACTTCTCGGATTACAGCCGAAGAGGTGAGATCCCTCGTCTCGAGCTCGTTGATGAATCGTTCTCCTTTACTATTCACCAGCTGGGCGCTCCAGCCGCGAAAGGCTTCTGAAACCAGTAATCCGAGGATCTGTTCTGGGTAAGCCGTACCAGTGGGATGAAATTGATTGGCATCCAGGAAGACCACCTTCGCCCCTGCACGATTAGCTATCACCAGGCCGTCCGCCGTGGCCCCATAGTGGTTGGTCGTCGGG
This sequence comes from Pseudomonadota bacterium, assembly GCA_030673585.1. The sequence continues at coordinate 5,209 of DAOVIU010000107.1, forward strand.
AAATGTTGGAGATGGAGTCGACCAATTCCTCCCGTGGACAAGATTACCGTCTTGGCCTTGATGAGGAACTGCTCTTGGGTGTCGAGGTTGAGGCAGACGGCGCCAGAGCAGCTCCCAGAGTCGTCCAGGACTAATTCGATGGCAGGGGAAAATTCCAGTATATCGATTCCCCTGGCACAGAGCTCGTCGTGCAGCACCCGCATCATCTCCAAGCCGCTGTAGTCAGCCGCGGAATGGACTCGTCTTCGACATTGTCCGCCAGAAAAGGAGGTGAGGTATTCGCCACCGGGTCTCCGGTCAAACATGACCCCCAACTTCGTGAGCCAATCCAGCATCAGGGGTGCGTCGTGAACCAGGGCCCGAACCAATTCGGGGTGGTTATGGAATCTCCCTCCTCCCATGGTATCCAGGTAGTGGAGGGCGGGGGTGTCGTCCCCTGAAGTAGCTGCATTAATTCCTCCCTCCGCC
>DAOVIU010000025.1 GCA_030673585.1 Pseudomonadota bacterium
AAGGGTGGAGGTTTGGCCAGGCTTGCGTACCCATCTACCCTCATCACCCTCATTCTATCGGATGTGGTCGGAGATCCGCTGGATGTCATCGCTTCGGGACCCACGGTTCCCGACAAAAGCACCTTTGACGACTGTATGGCCATTCTGAGAAGATATCATCTCATTGAAAAAGCCCCTCCATCCGTTAAGGATCGGATTCAGCGGGGAATCAAAGGGGAAATCGAGGAAACGCCCAAACCCGGAATTCCCATCTTCGAAAAGACGCAGAATGTGATTATCGGGAGTAACATCATTGCGGTCAAAGGGGCGGAGCAAAGGGCAAGGGAATTGGGATATAACCCCCTCATCCTCTCTACTTTCATAGAGGGGGAGACCAGGGAGGTGGCCAAAGTCCACGTGGCTATTGCAAAGGAAATTGCAAAAACGGGTCATCCGATCGGTACACCCGCCTGTGTGGTCTCGGGAGGGGAGACCACGGTAACTATTCGTGGCAAAGGCCTCGGGGGGAGAAATCAGGAATTCGTCCTCGCCTCTGCACTGGGTATCACGGAATTGAAGCACGTCGTGGTCCTCAGTGGGGGCACAGACGGCACCGATGGACCCACCGACGCGGCCGGGGCAATGGCCGATGTCGATACCGTGAGGAAAGCTCACGAGCTGGGCTTAGACGCGGCCGCCTATCTCGAGGATAACGACTCCTACCACTTCTTCAAAAAACTCGAAGACCTCATCACCACCGGCCCCACCAATACCAACGTGATGGACCTCCGGCTTATTTTAGTGGCATAAACCAAATCCAGATCCCCAAATTCCGGAATGGGTTCCGCCTAAGAAAATGCACTGAGGACTCCTCCAATCAAAAAGTAATTGATCCCATAAGAAGTATGGTATAAGGTAGCGAGGTTAAAGGAAAAATAAATTAGGGGAATGAGGAAATAAAAGGAAGATCTTCTGGCAGAATTCAACCTTCCGAGGTCCTTGATCAGGGTTCCCATCCTGGCCGTCATCTCCCGCCTGGTGGAACAGAAGGGGCTTGATCTGCTGGCTGAAAGCATAGCGGACCTCATGAAGACGGATTTGGGCTTCGTGCTGTTGGGAACGGGGGATGAGAGGTACCAGCAGCTCTTCAGGCGGATCGCCAAGGAATACCCAAAAAAGGCGGGCATCAGGATCGCCTATGACAATACCCTGGCACATAAAATCGAGGCGGGATCGGATATCTTCTTCATGCCCTCCCGGCATGAGCCCTGTGGCCTCAATCAGGTATATAGCCTCAAGTATGGAACGGTTCCCCTCGTGAGGGCAACCGGCGGCCTTGAGAACACCATCCGGGACTACAACCCGAAAACCGGGGAAGGGACGGGCTTCAAATTTCAAAGCTATAGCGCCGGGGATTTCCTCCATACCGTTCGGAAAGCACTTGCCGTCTATCGGGATGGTGAAAGCTGGAAAAGGCTGATGATTCGCGGTATGAAAGCGGATTTCTCCTGGCAAAGAGCGGCTCGGGAATATATGACCCCCTACGGAAAAGCCAAGGCTCATCCATCAAGGAAGAAGGTATGAAATGGGACGGGACCGTTTCAAACATTTCACCCTCCGCTTCTTGACCCCAGAGAGAACCCTCATCCTGAGCTTCCTCATCATGATCCTCATCGGAACATGCCTCCTCAGCCTTCCCCATGCCGCGAGGGCAAAAACGACCTCCTTCATCGATGCCCTTTTTACGGCCACCTCAGCAGTGTGCGTGACGGGATTGATCGTCGTGGATACGGGAGGCTTCTACTCACAATTCGGCCAAGTGGTCATTTTGATCCTGATCCAGGTTGGGGGATTGGGAATCATGACCTTCTCCGTATTCTTTTACCTCCTCCTGGGACGATCCATCGGCTTTCGGGATAGAAGGATCATCCAGGACACCTTCTCCCAATTTCCGATTAGGAATATCTATGCGCTTTTGAAATCCGTCTTCATCTACACCATAGTTATAGAGTCTGTCGGGGCACTTCTTCTCTTTGTAGGATGGATCGATTACTTTCCGCCCATGACCGCCCTCTATTTCTCCCTCTTCCATGCCATATCGGCCTTCTGCAACGCCGGATTTTCCCTGTTTTCCGATAGTTTTGTCGGTTTTCAAAACAATGTCCTCGTTAATCTTTCCATCACCTCATTGATCATCTTGGGAGGGATGGGCTTTATCGTCTTAAAGGAGATCTTCGATATCGGTCTTCGAAGAACCACCACCCTCCGGATTTCCCTGCACTCAAAGGTGGTGCTGACAACCACGGCAGCGCTTCTTGTTCTTGGCACCCTTCTCATATTCTTCATCGAACGAAACGGCAGCCTTCTGAACTTTCCCTTGGGCGAAAAGATCCTCATTTCCTATTTCCAATCGGTCACTAGCCGGACGGCTGGGTTCAATACGATTCCCATGATTGGCCTCAGCAACGCCACCTGCTTTATGCTCATCATCCTCATGTTCATCGGGGCCTCTCCGGGCTCATGTGGAGGAGGAATCAAGACCACCAATCTGGCCACACTGGTCTCCCTGGCCGTTAACCGATACAAGGGGAGAGAGCGGGCAAACCTATTCAGGCGGACCATACCTCACGAGACCGTTGCCCGTTCCATTTCCATTATATTGGCCTCCATTTTAGCCGTAACCATCATAGCCATTCTTCTCCTCGTGACCCAACTGGGCGACCTCAGCCATGCGGAAAGCAGGGGTTTATTCCTCGAATATCTCTTCGAAACCGTATCCGCCTTCGGAACCGTGGGCCTCTCGATGGGCGTAACGACGAAACTCGACTCCGCGGGTAAACTGATCATTATCGCCATGATGCTCCTTGGGCGATTGGGTCCTCTCACCCTGGCCTTTGCCATGGCCCGCAGGGTGAGAGAAGGCGAGGTCCGATATGCTGAGGAAAACATCATCGTAGGATAGAAAGGAGCGAAGATGGGAAAATTTGTCGTCATCGGACTGGGAAATTTCGGGTTTTACCTGGCCAAGAGCCTCTCCGAAGAGGGAAAAGAGGTTGTCGGGGTGGACCGCAATAAGGAAAGAGTACAACGGTTACAAGAGTTTTGTTCCTATGCGGTAGTAGGGGATGCCACCGATAAATCCATTTTAGAGTCCATCGGCATCGGAAAGGACGATACGGCCATCGTCAGCCTGGGGGATAACATCAGCGCAAGCGTCCTCGTTACCCTCTACTTAAAGGACCTAGATATCAAAAATATCCACGTGAAGATCATCAGCGAGGACCACGGAAGGGCCCTGGAACGGATCGGGGCAACGGAGGTAATCTTCCCCGAAAGGGACTTGGCAAAAAAGTTAGCGAAAAGCCTCTCGTCCCCCAACCTCATTGATTTCCTTCCCCTGACCGACGAATACAATATCGTTGAAATTGCCCCCCCAAAGAAATTTATCGGGAAAACCCTGGCAGAACTCGAGTTGAGGAATAAATATAACATCAGTATCCTTGCGGTAAGGGGCCTCGTTCCGGAGAAGATCACCATGAATCCGGGCGGATCGTTCACCGTAAAGGATAGCGACATCCTCCTCGTTCTGGGAAAACCCGAAGATGTCGAGAAGATCAAGGGCTAGTGGGTAAAAAACCTGAGAAATCGATAGGTTTCTTCCACGCTCTTGATGAAGTAGGAAGCCTCGCTCGCCTTTTTTCGAGGTGAAACTAAAATAGTCAGTCCGCGACCTTTCAGCGCCCTAAAGGCATCTTCGTCGGTCTGGTCATCCCCCATGTAAATGGCGTAAGGCCTCTCCTCCAAGAGGTGATCCGATAAGTAGCCCAATATCCATTTCACCGCTGATCCCTTATACCAGACCACATTGGGCCGCACCTCCAGAACCCTCTTTCCTCGCGTGACGATAACCGTATTGGAGACTAAAAATTTCTCTATCGCGCGGTAAAAGGATCTCTTGACATGGGGATGTCGTTGCACCGGCACCATTCTGTAATGGACGCTCACCGTGAGCCCCTTATCCTCTACCAGGGCGCCTTCGAAATCCCTTGCTGCCAGTTTCAGTATTTCGGCTATTTCCCGTAAAAGGGGTTTCGCCCGCAATGCATCATCGTTTACATAGGAGACATTCGGCCCGGATATCTCCATGCCGTGATTTCCCGCCAGGACAACGCCCTTAAGGCGAATGAACTCTTTCAACTGTTCGATGGCCCTTCCGCTAATGATGCAGACGAGATTTTTTTCATTCTCAATGAGCGAGGCGATGACCTCCCGGTATTGGGGAAGTAGGAATGCCTTGCGGGGATCCCTCACGATGGGAGTCAGGGTGCCATCGTAGTCCAGAAAGAAGGCGCGACGATCCTGCGATCTCGCCTCCTCAATGATACCCTCTTTGTCATCGAATAGATATTTCATTTCAAGGAGACCGGCGAAAAGGTGGAAATGAAGTCCTCAGCGCAAATGGGAATTCCTATGAAAGGAATTCCGTGCGAAGCGAAGTTAATGTTTGAACCTGAAGGGCGAGTTTTGACGCCAGACAGTACAAGCGCTCATTTGCGGTGTGGCAAATTGAGAATGGTCGAAAAATATCTTTGAGCAGCGAAGAGAGACTTTTTCGGAGATCAACCTCACAAAGTATTTTTAACCTGCAAGGGGCCAAAGTTAGGCAACCCCCTGGAAGAAATCCCTCACCCAGTAGTAGATATCCCTCATCTTACCGAGATCTTGCATTTTTTCCATGCGTCTCCTTTTCTCCCTCGAAGACATCATAATGGCCTTGTAGATCTTATCGGAGACGGTTTCAATATCGTATGGGTTTACCAAGAGGGCTTCCGTCATCTCTTCAGCAGCACCCGCGAATTCGCTCAATATTAATACCCCCTTCTTATCTACCTGTGAGGCAACGTATTCCTTGGCAATGAGGTTCATACCATCTCGCCCCGGCGTAATGAGGGCGATGTCGGCGAGCCTGTAGTAAGAGACCAATTCTTCCCGAGAAATCGATCTGTAGATATAATGGATAGGAGGCCATCCCTCTCCCGTAAATCGTCCATTGATGCGTCCAATGGTTTCGTCTACCTCTTTCTTCATTACCCGGTATTCCTCGACCCTGGTTCGACTTGGTACGGCTACCTGGATGAAGAGGATTCGATTTCTGAACTTGCTATGTCTCTCCAGAAAACGTTCGACGGCCAAAAGCCTCTCTTTTATCCCCTTGGTGTAATCCAGTCGATCAACCCCTAAGATTACCACTCGATCCCCAATTCTACTCCGGTGTTTTTGGACTCGCTTGATAACTTGTTCCGTCAGGGCCAAATCGTGAAAGGCATTATAGTCAATGCTGATGGGATGCGAACCCACCATGACCTTCCTCCCCTCCAACTCGACGACCCTCTGTCTCCTGTCCACGTCGGCATTGAGGATTTTCTCTACACAGTCGAGGAAGTTATCGGCGTAATTCTTTACGTGAAATCCAATCTTCTCGCTTCCCAAGAGCCCTTCCAAAATTGGTCTGGCCCAGGGTAGGATGCGGAAAGTATCATAGGGGGGAAAGGGCGTGTGGAGGAAGAAATAAGGCCTTAGGTCAGGATTTTGATAGCGGATAAAATTGGGCACCAGGGAAAGGTGATAATCCTGAACCCAGATGATATCCGATGGATTGGCTTCCTCCAGGATTCTCCCGGCAAAATAGGCATTGGTCCTAAAGTAAGTTTTCCAATGGGTGCTATTGAAATGGCTCAGGCCGACGAAGTTATGGAAGAGGGGCCACAGAGTCCTGTTGGAAAAACTGTAGTAGTAGTGGCTGGCCTCTTTTTCCGTCAAATCGACGAATCGGAGTTGATAGCTTCCCTCGCCCTCGGGTTCGGAAATGGTAACCGGCTTCTCCTTCATGGGGGAACTAATTCCTCCGTCCCAACCAATCCAGAGACCGTTACAGAGACGAAGAATGGGATCCAGGGCAGTAACCAGGCCCCCGCTTCCCTTAACATAGCGAATTCCCCCAGAGCTTCGAGAGGGGTTATAGGGAAGTCGATTGGAGACGACGACTAGCCTCCGGGAGGCGAAGAGATCGCCCAACTCGCCTAGCTTGTCCCTTAGTTCCATTGCAAACCCGGGGAATTCATCCGATGGGTTACTGATACAAAAGCATGGGTTTGTGGTGACAAATATTTAGTTATTTCGTACCATTACGGACACCGATTGTCAAGGAATCCGCTCGCCCTCTATGGAATTCCCCCTCACAAGGCCGATATTCGTGAAATCGGGTATATGGGCCCGAAATTCCCCGAAAATAAAAGCCCATTGGTTAACATTCCCCGAAATACCCGAGAAATTCCTTTGACAAGGGTACATCAGTTCTAATACATTTATCATGCCCCGGATAAGGCCAAACCACCGAAATGGATATTACGTTGTTTTGGCTTATTTTCCGGTCTTCAGAACCTATAAATAAGGGGACGGAGACACATGGATGTGTCTCCTCGGAGGAGAAAAGGTTTGGCTAGTGGATATTCGGGAAAATCCCGAGACATCCCTGAAAAGCGGAAATTTCCTCGCTTTCCCATAACGAAAACGGCCATCTGCCACCGCTACGGCAGACAGATGAACATGCGAACCATAGATATCAGCCTGGGCGGTTTAAAACTGGAGGCCAATTTCGACCTCGCGGTTGGTGAGGCCATAGATTTCGCCATTCTCACTGACGGCACCAGGATACATTGTAAGACGAGGGTGCTCGGGATAGAAGACTTTAAGAATAAGGTGCAGGCCAGGCTGCGGTTTGCCCACACCTCGGATATGGACTTTCGAAAATTGTCTGATTATCTAAATATCCTTTCTCGGGGTAAGGGGATTCCTTTCCAAAGGGCGGTTATAAGTGGCCTGTTAATTCTTTCGGCTTTCATCGCTTACCTCGTCATCCGCGCCTATCTCTTCCGATGACGTATCCGCCAGGTGATCCCTCAAGTGTCTGCGGACAATTGGCCTCTGCTCCCCCCTCGTGATATTGAATCTCATCATGCCCTTGGATAAAATCACTGTGAAATCCGTCAACCTCAGGAGATAAATTGACTTCCTTGGACCTTCAGGAATCAGGGGATTCGTTGTCTCGGCTTCACGGGCGATCAGTTGGAGAATACGAAATCCACCTACAGCTGAAGCCCCTTCAGTATCGAGGGGGATGGACCTATTTCTCCCTCTACCTCAAAGACCAGGCGGGAAGGATCAGCAGTCAAAGGAGTCCCAGTGGAGAACGGATGGAAACGCCCGTCCTTGAGGGAATCCACAGCCGGGGCGGACGGGGGGTAAAGGGTTGGGTCGAGGTTGGGGACTATTTTCCCATCGTCCATTTCAAGGGGAGAGATATCCAACCAAAGACGGTACACCTGTCAAAACGGGGATTGGACCGAGGGATCTTCGGACTCCTGGGCGGGTGTGTGCCTCCTGGAGGCCACCTCATGTTCGCCTACGAGGTCTCCTATGAAAGTCCATTCCATCGGGAAACCCAGAACAGCCTCACCAAAGGCATCCCCCCCATCAGTACTGCTCAAGGGGAGCTTTTATTCCACGCCGGATTTCTCCTGATCAAGGATTGGTATCTGGCTGAAGGGGGCCACGAGGGGCCGAGGAAACTCTGGGGCGAGAAACCCCTCAACGAGGTCGAGACGCGGGAGTTCGACCTAAGGACATTCCTCCAGCTCCTCACCTTTTTGTCACGACAACCCAATCTCACCTATGTTGAACGGGAACAATTGGCGAAAAGGAGGGCTTTGGAAATAGCGGAGGAACTGGAACCGAATCTTTCCATACTGAGGGAAAGGATTATCCACATTTACCGAAATGGGTTCCGATCAAAAGAATTGGAAAGATCTGCTCGTCATACGTGTCATCAAATCGGGGCAGTACTTGAAGCCCCCGATTTTGAAGATGGCCGTACGAGGGAAAAACTATCCGAGGTCGCAAGGGACTGTTCCGGGGCAATGAGGGAAGATTAAGGATGGAGGGGAAAAGATGAGAAAATTGTCGGGATTTCCGGATATCAAATCTACCAGGGGAAAACTGCATGAGTTGATGAAGCTCTTCTCCCCCGAGGACAGGCTGCTCATCCTCATCAAGCCTGACCCTGACTCCATAGCAAGCAATCTCGCCCTCAGGACGCTGCTTCTGAAATCAATAAAATACGCGACAACAGGCTACGTTGGGGAAATAACCCGGCAGGAAAACATCGCTCTGGTCAAGCTTCTGAGTATCCCCATGGAGAGTATTGAGGAAATTGACTTTACCGAGTTCAATCGAACGGCTATTTTGGATGGCCAACCCACCCACTTCGATCTCCCTGGGCGCCACCACTTCGATGTGATCATAGACCACCACCCCGTTACGAAGGGTTATACCGCCTCTTTTCAGGACATCCGCCCCAGCTATGGCTCAACCTCCACCATCATGACCGAATACCTCGATGCCGCCGGGATCAAACCCTCAACGAGGCTTTCCACGGCACTGCTGTATGGCATTAAGACGGACACCAATAATTTCGAGCGGGATACCCAAGCGGAGGATGTGTGGGCCTTCCGGTACCTCTTTCCGAGGGCGAATAAAAACGTGCTCCACAAGATCGAGCTTTCAGAACTCTCCCCGGAAATTCTCAACTACTTTAAAATGGCCTTCGACCGGATGAAGATCCTGAAAGACAAAATCTTCGTTCACATGGGTCAGATCGAAAACCCGGATATCTGTGTTCAGCTGGCCGACTTCCTGATGAGGGTGAATCATATCTCCTGGACGGTCATATCATCCGTGGTCGACGATAAGCTGGTGATCGTCCTGCGGAGCGACGGATACCGTAAGAACGCGGGAAAGATGGCCTTGAAACTTTTCGGGGATTTGGGCAACGCCGGAGGACACAGGTCAGCGGCGAGGGCGGAAATTCCCCTCAGGATACTCAGGAAGAGGTTACGGGGATTGACAGGGGAAACTATCGAAACATGGATTATTCGAAGGATTAGGGGGTATAGAACAGACTAACCCCTTGCGGAAGTCTATGGAAATTTTCCCTCATTGAATTGAGGTTCATCCTCCCTTGAGGGAGTTGAACAGGTCATTCGCCTCATCAACGGATGCATTCTCGTGCACGATAGCGCGTAGGGCCCGTATCATGGCAACCGGGTGTTCGTGCTGCCAAACGTTTCTCCCGAGGTTCAGGCCGGCTGCCCCTTACTGCATGCCATCATAGACAAATTCGAAAACCTCACGCTTCGTCTCACACTTGGGCCAGCCTGCCATGACCACGGGCACG
>DAOVIU010000111.1 GCA_030673585.1 Pseudomonadota bacterium
AACCCCCGTTTGATAGGTGGGAATGATGGAATTCGTGACCGCGAACGGTTAAGCCCACCGGAAACAGGGGATTTTCATCGGTTACCTGGGCAATCACATAACCATGGCCCTAGGGTCTTTTGAACATCTTTACGTCAGCTGCGATGGCACCGACCATCTCATGCCATTTCCCCTGCCAGTTTATACCGCGGCACAAATACATAAGGCCAGCGCATTCGGCATACACCGGGAGATCTTCCTCCAAGGAATCGAAGCACGCCTGTAAATTTTCCGTAGGGGCCCCGAGGAGGATGATATCGCCGGTGGAACCGTGGAAATTAATCAGGCCACTGCCGTACTGTTCCCAGACATCGCATATGTCGCTTAATGCCTTCGTGGTGCAAAACCAACCGGCAGGGTGATTTACGCGGAAAGTATGGAAAGACGCAATGTTGGGGAATTTCTCGGGCATGTCGGAATACCTTCCGATTACTTCCCCACCATACCCCGTGACACCGACAATTCCACCATGTTTCCAATGAGTTATCTTTTCGTTAAAGGATATCTCCTGAACGTCCAAAAGTTCCTTTGCCGCTTGATTTTTCTTCGCCATGCGCTTGATTTCTTTCACGTAGCTGGGCCAGGGGCCCTTCTCAAGCTTATCTACTAGTGGAGTTCCTTTTCCCATTTTCTCATCTCCATGTTTATTTTCTTCACCAATATTTGGTCACTGTGTGAATGCCGCCTTCAACTCCCCTTCTTCCTATAAAGCGGCGATATGTTCCTGAGAGTTTCCACGACCTTTTTCAGGGTTTCGAGCGCTCTGTCCATCTCCTCGAGGGTATTTGTTATGCCGAAAGAGAAGACCAAGGTTCCTTGAGCTGTTGCGTAATCCCTGCCGATGGAGAGGAGCACGTGAGATGCTCGGAGTGACCCGGATGCGCAGGCCGAACGGGTGGAAACACAGATCCCTTCATCATCGAGTAACAACACCATCGACTCTCCCTCCACATAGCTCACCGATATCGAGACAAGGTTTGGAAGGCTCTGGGTCGGATGACCATTGAGGATGATTTCATCGATGAACCCAAGGCCATCAATAAAGGCCTTTTTTAACTGGAGCACGTGGTCTGTGCGCCGGGGCATCTCCTCTCTGGCCAACTCTGCGGCCTTTCCCATTCCCACGATCCCCACCATGTTGTGGGTTCCCCCCCTCATGTTGTTTTCCTGCATCCCCCCGTCGAGGAGTGGCCAGATCTCCGTTTTCGGACGGATGTAGAGGGCCCCCATCCCCGAAGGGCCATAGAACTGATTGGCTGCTATGCTCAGAAGATCCACCCCCATCTCCTGAACATCCACAGGGACTACCCCCGCCGATGCCACCGCATCACAGTGAAAGGGTATATTCCTTTCCCTTGTAATTCTGCCGATCTCTGCAATGGGTTCAATGGTCCCAATCTCATTGTTGGCATGCATGATGCTCACCAAAATGGTCTCATTCGTGATGGCCTTCTTCACATCGTTGTGATCGACCAACCCAAACTCATCCACTGGGACCGAGGTCACCCGATAGCCCATCCTCTCCAACATCCGGAGGGATTTCAGCACGGCATTGTGCTCGATGTTGGAGGTGATGATGTGTTTCCCCTTTTTAGCCCTCGCAAAGGCCTCTCCCTTTATTGCATGGTGGATGGACTCAGTCCCCCCAGAGGTGAAGACCACCTCCTGGGGATTGGCGTTGATCAACTTTGCCACTTCTTCTCGCGCACCTTCGAGGGCTTCAAGGGCCGCATCCCCAAGGTGGTGCTGGCTTACCGGATTGCCAAAACTATTGCTGAGGGAATCGATCATCGCCCTCTTCACCTCGGGATGAAGGGGCGTGGCGGAGATATGGTCCAAATAGATGGTTTCCATGGTCTGCTCCTTATTTCAAGGAACTCATTATTCATGACGATGCACCGTAGGTTTTCCACACAAGGTGCAGATAGGGGCTTCCTCGGGTAGGTCCACATCGCAATAGGGACAGTAGCAACGGTCCTCCCTGTGCTCGAGGGGCTCCACCTTTCCCCGTTGACGCTTCTGTGGCCTGGCCCGGCCCTCTTTTCGCTCATAATAGTCCATGATCGCCTGATGGAGGGCGTCAGCGCCCAAGTTCGAGCAGTGAAGCTTATTCTTGGGAAGTCCCTCCAACTGCTCGACCACGGACTTATTTGAGATTTTCAGGGCCTCCTCCAAAGTCTTTCCCTTGGCCATCTCGGTCACCATGCTCGACACTGCAATGGCCGCCCCACACCCAAAGGTCTCGAACTTGATGTCCTCGATCTGGTCGTCCCTGACTTTGAGCGTAATGGTCATCATATCGCCACAGACTGGATTGCCAACCTCTCCAATCCCATCGGCATCCTCAATCCTCCCCACATTTTGGGGATTCTTGAAGTGTTTCATAACGATCTCCGAATACACGGCATCCTCCTTTCAATCGGATCCAATAATAGGAAATTACATGGAACGTAAGCCAACAGGTAATTCTGTCCCCCTCGTTTTCTTGAAAAGCTTTATTCAATCATTTTTTATACGTTGGATTTGCAAGATAGGCCCGTTTCAAAGTATCTCCACGAAGCCCATTCCGTAACGCTTCCAAAGCGAGGATTTCCTCCGGCGGGATGTTACCCAGGTTGACGTTGGGCCCGAACTTGAGTATCAGGTGTTGCTGCTGGCCCTTAATCGGTGCTTCCCATTCAAGTTTCGTGGGATCGTCCACATCGGCGATGATGTTATCGATCTCATCCTGTTTTACCTTTCCCTCGGCATCGTATATCCCCACACCCTTTCCCGCTTCCCTTGCTTCGACGATAACTTTAAATGCCCCGCACTCCAGATCCAACGCGATCTCTTTGTGCATCAGATCGAGGGCAACCTTCTCGCTGGGGTCCTTCTTGCCAACCTCAGAAACGACTCTGAAACCCATGTCCACAGCGCGCTTGATGCAGTCGGCCCGGGTCTCCATATCAACCTCAATGGTCCCATCGGAGAACTCGATGGCATTGAACCCCAGTTCCTTGCAGCGCTTCAGATACTGGGGGTATGTCCCCTGCCAGACGCTGACCTCGAGGAACGTCCCGCCAGGGCAGACGAAAATATCCGCATCCTTGATCATCTCCGTTTTCTTGGCCAAGTAGTCCATGTCCAAGAAGGCACTCGTTCCGAATGTCAATTTAATGAAATCGATTACGTCACCGGCGGTGTCGATTAAGTCCTTCACGGCGTTGAGGCCCAAACCCTTGTCAATGACCATGGTTACACCTTCGGCGCGAGGCTTAACGGTCCGCCCTGGAAGGGGCATTTCAAATACTCCCTCAAAAGATTTCATGCGGCTCATTTCAGATCCCCTCCATACAATTTTGCGCGCCGGCCAAGGTGGACTTGACCGGGTTAAGGCTCACTTGATCCACAAATCGATACATGGCCTCCAGGCGCCTAGCCATCAGGTCCGGCGTATCCAGGCTTTCAACTGGAATCCGATCGTACATGACGAACGGGGAGACAAACTTCTCGGTGGCGTTGTCCAAGAGGAGTTTGGCGATTTTTTCCCTTCGGGTGATTGTCTTGACGATGGGGATATCGCGCCCCGACTCGATCCTTGCGTCCACAACCGTGACACGAGGGTTGAGATAGTGAGGCTGAGCGGCAATGGTTCCCATGTCAATGGCGATTTTGTGGCCCCAGGGATCGGCCACATCGGGTATCTCCAGACTAAGCTTCTCTTTAGCCTGAGGGAAATCGTAGATCAGATTCCCCACCCGGATGTTGTCATAGAGGGAGCCCATGTAAAACAGATACCCCTGATCTGTAAACTGGAAATGGGTCATCTCCGTGCTGAAGATCCGCCAGTCCTCCTCAAGTCCCTTGAGGAGGAAGACGGTTTTCCCTGCTCCGGGGCCTCCCACCACCAGGAGCAGGGTGTTCCGAGAGGGGCTGAACATCGAGCTGGCATGAAAGCTGTAAATCTGATGGTAGCGTTCCAGCGTGACGAGGAGGTACTTGAAGTAAAGCCCCAAGTTCCCAAAGAGCGAGTAACGGTTGTCCGAACACTCCTTCTCATAGCGGGTGAAATCCCCCGTAGCAAAAAGCACCCTCTCCGTGATGGTAACCTGGGGATACACATGCGGGTCGTCGATGACGATGAAATATGCGTCCAGATCATCGGTATACGGGATGGGCTCGATGGAGTGGATGTTCGTGAGCAGCGACTCCATGACCTGCCCCTCAAAGTATCGAGGCTCAGTTACGAGCTTCTCGTTGTTGGAGACGATGCCCATTCTGGCCTGGACGATCTTTACCGCACGCCTGAACACGTCAAACCCCGTTCCTATTAATTTCGATCCATAACGGGTGCCGTTAGGGGGATTATCCCGGTTACCCTTTCGATCAAGTTGACAGCCGCTGCCAGTACTATCCCTCTGAGCATTTTTTGATTGCCAAATTCCTGATTTTGCATATTCTATATTACATTCTGAATTTGAGGTCAACCATGTCAAGACGCAAGGTCATGTGATCGGTCGGGGGGTCGCTCCACCGGCTGCTTTTCAAAAAATTGCGCGAGACTCCGTATGAAAGTCAGGCTGAAATATAGACAGGGTGAAAGGGAATTGGTTATTCCCGGAAAGGCAAGAGTCTCCGTGCTCAGTCCGCCAACCTTACCGGCAGTAGAGGACGTGGACGAGGCCTTTGAAAAGGCCATGGATTCTCCCCTGGGCGGGCAAAGCCTGGAGACGATGGATGAACCAAGAAACGTGGCCATTGCGGTACCAGATGAAACCAGGCCAGCCCCCGTAAAAATCCTCCTGCCCCTGCTGCTCAACAGGCTGTATAAGGCTTTCCCTCCTCTTACCCCTGAACGTGTTACCATCGTAATCGGCGGTGGGTTTCACCCTCCTCTAGATGAGATCGGCATTCGCAGGGTTGTTCCCGAATCCCTGGCCCCGGGTTGCAAGGTAGTCTCCCACGATGCGATTCATTCCCGGATGACCGACCACGGCACAACGAGCCTGAAAACCCCGGTGTCGATCAACGCACATTTTATGGAGGCCGATCTCAGGCTGGTAATCGGAAACATCGATCCCCACCAGTTCGTGGGTTTTACCGGAGGAGCCAAAGGAGCGGTGATCGGATGTGGATCCAAGAATACCATTGAGGTCAACCATGCCCTGATGTTCAATGAAAATGCCCGTGTTGCCAACATCGAGGGCAATCCTGTCCGATCGGACATCGATGAGGCTGGTGACCTGATAGGAATTCATCTCGTCATCAATGTGGTCCTGGACGCTTCAAAGAGGATAGTGAAGCTCCTGGTAGGTGAACCCAAAGTGATCTGCCAGGAGGGGGCCAAGGCATGCAGCGCCCTTTACGGGGTAGGCATTAAGGAAAGGTTTGACATAGCCATAGCATCCTGCGGCGGACATCCCAAGGATATCAACCTCTACCAGGCACATAAGGGATTGGACAACGCGTGCTATTTTGTACGAGAGGGCGGTGTCATTATCCTGGTGGCAGAATGCAAGGATGGATTTGGTAACCAAATCTTCGAGGAATGGATGACGGAGGGAACCACATCCAAGAATTTAATCTCCCGTA
>DAOVIU010000199.1 GCA_030673585.1 Pseudomonadota bacterium
AGGAAGCCCTTGGCACGAACCTCATCAACTATGTTTACAATTCCGACAACCCATCATCCCAGATTCTCGACCGAAAGAAGCTCACCCCAGAGGCGGGCAAGTTAATCGATGAGTTTCTCAGACGGGTTAAGGATAAATACAATGACCCGAACCCAACGACTCACTACACGGACGGTACCTTCCATGCCTGGTGTGTTTTTAACGAGGTTATGCCACTGGCGCTTAAGAACTATGGGGAGATCAACGCCGATACGCTCAGAAAGGCTTTCCTGGAAGTAGATTATCCACCGGAACGAGACCCCCGCGGTTGGGGGGCGAAGTTTGCACCCCCGGATCACCAATATGCCGGTCAAAACCTCCGTGCACCTGGAACCCTCATGCAGTGGGTGGATGGTAAGGAGTACATCGTGTGGCCAAAAGCGATGCAGACCATTGACCCGAAACTTCCCATGCCCAAGGATTCAACCTTGGCAAAGTAACGCGGAGCATCTAAGGCTGGGGGAAACGTGTATTCCCCCAGCCTTAGGATTCATTTGATTCCCTCATGAGGATAACCGAATGCTTGAATTACGGAGCGTGACCAAGTATTTTGGCGGCCTCGCCGCCCTCAAGGATGTCTCCTTTACGGTAAGGGAAGGGGAATTTGTTGGACTCATAGGGCCTAATGGGTCGGGGAAAACCACGCTTTTTCACTGTATAACCGGCGTTCTCAAACCGAATGCGGGAAAGATTATATTCATAGAGAATGACATCACGGGCCTTACCCCGGATAAGATCTGCCACGCGGGCATTGCACGAACCTTTCAGATCCCGAAACCCTTTAAGAGCATCACCGCCGTTGAAAATGTTGCCGCCGGTATACTATTTGGAAACATTGGCGATACACACTATTCACAACGGGATGCAAGACAAGAGGCTCAAAAGCTCATGGATTTAGTGGGTCTTAACGTGGACGAATCGGTTTTGCCCGATCAGTTGAACGTCATCAGCTTACGGATCCTGGAGCTCGGCAGGGCGCTGGCCACGAAGCCGAAACTTCTCCTGCTGGATGAAATCGCCAGCGGCTTGACCCAAGCGGAGATTTCCGAAGCATCCTTGAGGCTCAAGAGGATAAGGGAGGAAATGGGAATCACGGTCATTTGGGTGGAACACATCATGAGCGCGCTCATGAATGTGGTTGAAAGGGTGGTCGTATTGGACTACGGACAAGTTATTGCTGATGGCAAGCCTTCAGAAGTCTCACAAGACGAAAAGGTAATCGAAGCCTACTTGGGCAAAGAGTGATTAGCCATGATACAAGTCGATAGCATAGATGCTGGCTATGGAGAGCTGAGGGTTTTGAACCACGTTTCCCTCGACGGTGGGTCCGGTGAAACGGCGGTTATTGTGGGACCGAATGGAGCCGGTAAATCAACGCTCCTAAAGGTAATCTGCGGGCTCTTGCAGCCCTTTTCGGGAGCAGTGTACTTCGATGGCCAGCGAATAGATGGCAAGCCGGCCCATGAAATCGCCGGGATGGGGATTTCCATTGTCCCGGAGGGGGGAAGGCTATTTCCAGGCCTTACGGTTTACAACAACCTGAAAATTGGGACATATCCCAAGAGGGCACGAAAACAGTTGCGGGAAAAACTCGTCGAGATCTTTGACCTGTTCCCCATTCTCAAGGACCGGAGAAACCAGCTGGCGGGCTCCCTGAGCGGCGGCGAGAGACAAATGCTGGCAATTGCCCGCGCGCTCATATCCCAGCCCAAATTGATCCTCTTGGACGAACCATCCTCGGGATTGGCGCCCAAAATCGTCACCGAAGTCTTTGAATTTGTCAAGAGAATCAAATCCCAGGGTTATTCCATTGTGATGGCCGAACAGAATGCGATTAAAGCCCTCGGGTTAGCAGACCGAGCCTTCTTGTTGGAATCGGGAAGAGTCCAACTGAGTGGGACGGGAGAAGATTTCCTCCAGAACCCCGATATCAGAAAGGCCTATTTGGGGATTTAGGTTTTGGGGCGAGAAGAATGAACTAAGCCGGATTCACTACCCGCAACGGAGAGAGGATAATGTTGATCTTCAGTGCAATTATTAACGGAATACTATACGGGGGTGTCCTCGCCATCTTGGCTTACGGACTGAATCTCGTATTCGGCGTGGTTGAGATAGTCCACTTCTTCTATGGCCAATGTGTGATGGTCGGGCTCTACGTTATCTATGTCTGCGCGGTATGGCTCCACATGCCCCTTATCCTCTCATGCCTGATTGGGGTTGCTGCCGTTATGATTCTCAACGTGCTGGCGTATACGAGTGTCATTCACCACCTGTTAGGGGCCCCGCTGTTGAATCAATTCCTCGCTTTGGCGAGTGTGATGATCATCTTGGAAAACGCAGCCCTGGTGATATTCGGGGCGGGCTACAAGGGAATCCCCGTTAACCTTCCGGTCCTGCACATCGGTGAGCTCTACATCAGGACCTCCAACTTGATCGCATTTCTGGGAAGCCTGATAACCCTGGGCTTGCTCCATCTTTTTTTGAACAAAACGTATTGGGGACTCGCCATCCATGCCGTCGCCCAGGATAGGGAGGCGGCTCGGCTCATGGGAATAAACCCGGGAATTATCTATATCATCACCCTCGCCACGGGAGGTATCTTGGCGGGTATCGCGGCAAGCTTTTTCGTTCCCATTTACTCCGTCCACCCGCACTTTGGCGGGAGTTTCACCCTTGCCGCTTTCGTCGTCGTGGTCTTGGGGGGGATGGGTAATTTGCTGGGGGGATTCATCAGCGCCTTCATCATCGGGGTAGTTACCATGCTGGTTGCGACCTTAACGATCTCGGAGGTCGGAGAAATCGCCGCCCTGTGCATCTTCTTGGTCGTCATCATAATTCGCCCCCAGGGCGTTTTGGGAAAGAAGGTAGGGATATGAGACAACGGATGAAATTCGAAATCACTCTATTGCCCTTGATACTCATTGGGGTAATCCTGTTCCCTATCTTTGCACCCAACCCGTATCTCGTTCACATCGGCATCCTCATCCTGATCTGGTCGTATGTTGCGACCGTATGGTCATATATGGCCCGTTTTGGAATGGTTTCCCTTTGCCACGCGGCCTATATGGGAATTGGCTTCTACACAACGTTTCTCCTGTTTAATTTCTTCAACGTGTGCCCGTGGATAGGGATGGTGATTGGAATCTTTTTGAGCGGTATCCTCGCGTTGGCAATCGGACATTCCTGCTTCAGGTTTGGCGTAATTGGCCACTATTTCGCCGTGAGCACCTTGGTGATCGGTGAATTAATCACCCTTATCATCATCGCTTTTCGAGGGCCCACGGGGGGACGGTTAGGCTTGACCGTTAATCCCGTGGGATCACCGTCATTTCTCCGCCAGCTGTACTATTTTCAGTTTGAGGGCAAACTCGTCTACTACTATATCGCCTTTATCCTATTCCTGTTCGCTCTCTATGTCTGGAAAAAGATCGACCAGAGTAAGATTCGAATAGCCCTGAGAGCCATTGGAGATGACGAGGTAGCCGCGTCGAGCGTTGGGATACCCATCGTAAGGTTCAAAACGAGTGTCACCGTCCTCAGCGCAACCATGGCAACAATCGGAGGGGTCCTTTATGGTCAATACTTGACGTATGTTAACCCCGTCTCTATGGTTGGCGTAATGCCCTCCCTGCAGATTTGCTTCAAGGCTATACTGGGGGGTATGTTTACCCTCTGGGGTCCAACCATTGGAACGATTTTAACCGTCTCCTTGGAGGAATATATTCGGATATACTACGGAACCGCCTTCATCGGCTATTCGCATATTTTTTATGCCGTTATCATCATTATCCTCATTATTTTCCTGCCGCAAGGACTCTACGGGTCGCTGAGCGACATCTTCTACAAAATGAAGAGAAGGGCCGTCCCGGCGTCGTGAAAACATCATGAACGAAAAGGCATTACTCTTGAGTTCGACCCGAATTGGTACTGTCTGGCTCAAAAACGTTTATGTTTTAGCGGGGTGAACAATGGTGAAACCGAATATCAAAATGGCCATGAATACGGTTACCATCAAGCCCGTCCCTTTCGTGGATAAGCTTGAGTTGATCTCCAAAGCGGGCTTCTCCGGGGTTGGCCTGTGGATGGATGAAATTAAGGATTATTTGAAGGTGGGCACCGGGAAACCAATCAGGGAGTTATTGGAGGATTGTGCCCTAACTCCCGTTGAGATGCAGTTGATTCGAAAATGGCAGTACTTAATTGGATCCGAACGAGAGCGAGCCTTTGACGAG
>DAOVIU010000020.1 GCA_030673585.1 Pseudomonadota bacterium
ATCTCATTCACGATGTCCTTAATATTACAGACCACCGGGTTCAATTTCTGAGGCTTGGCGAAGGAGAAGAAGGTTTTCAACAGGGCGTTTAGTCGATCGATCTCCTTGGTAATCCGATTGAGATACTCCCTCTTGGGGTCGTCTTGCTCCATCTCCTCGCCCAGCGCCTGGGCCGTGGTCTTTATCCCGGCCAAGGGATTTCGGATCTCGTGGGCTATTCCGGAGGAGAGCTCGCCCAAGGATACCAATCGATCCATGCGGAGAATCTCCTCCTGGAGCTTGAGGACATTGGTCATGTCCCGAAAACTAATGATCTTGCCGATTCTCTTCCCGTCCGAATCCAAATGATCGGTAATGTTAAACCCAACCGGAATCTCAACCCTGTCCTTTCTCCGGATGAGGCCTTCCCTTCTGGAATCCATTTCACCGTGATTCATGAAGGGGGTGGGCATGGTCTGCTTTTTCTCCCTCAGGGAAAATATGGCGAAAGGGTTTCCAATAACCTCTTTCCTTGAATATCCCAGGACTTTCTCCGCCGCTCGATTGAAATAGATAATCCGCTCCTTTGTATCGACGAGGATGAGGCCGCTGCCTATGCTTTGGATGAGGCTCTCGGTAAAAGCCCTAAGCCGCTGAACTTCTTCGTTCAGCCCCTGAACCTCCAGCTCCTTGGCCTTCAATTCCTCGCCTCGACTACTATTCTTCTTCAATGGTTCTGTGGATTGTCGCGTCATATCCCTCTATTCAGCCACATGGACGGCCTTTGCCGAGCAGGAAATCAGGCCTGACCTCGGGCCTTTAATCGGTCTACGTTCAGGATATAAACCGTTTTACCACTTTCCAGATGTGATAGGCCGGCTATGTATTTTGACCCCTTTCTCTCCTGTTCCGCAGTCTTCATGAACAGATCCTTATTCCTCAAAACCCTATCCACCAATAGGGCGATAATGGGTTCCCTCTTCCCCACCAAAACAATCCCATGGGGCGCGGCGGCGGCCCCGAGCTTGAAAACCCTGGACAGTTTAACCAACGGAACTCTTCTTCCCCTTATCGCAATGGAGTCCTGGCCGGCAATGTTCCCCGCGTAACTGTCGGTGAGGCTGTAGGATTTCATCACCGAATTGTCGGGAATGCCAAAAATCCGATTTTGCACCTCAACGAGCAAGACCCTCTCTACCGTATATAACCTCTGCCCAAACATCTCCTTCTGAAACTCCTCCGAGATATCGCCCAAACGGCCGAGGTACATCCTCAGGTACCCATGGATTTTTTCCAATTCATCCGATACGCCCCGAATCCCGTCGTCGAATATGAGCTCGTCTTTCATTCCCTGAACTCGGTTAAGGGCCCTCCCCAAACGGTCTTCTCCATCGTACAACTTCATCCGATGTTTTTCTAAATCCGAACACAGCCTTTCAAATATCTCATCTTGAGCCTTGTCCCTTCCTACTCCCCTGTCTAATCCCAGGAGTTGAAAGTGGGAATTGATGCCGTCAACCATCAAACTCTTGAAAATAGTCTGTTCCCCTTTCTCCGTGGTGAGGAATTTTAGGACTTCCTTCCCATCCTGCAAGAACCTCATGGCCTCCGGCGTGATACTCTTTTCGTCATTGAGCAGGTAGAGGGAGACCTTGCCCATCATGTCGATAATTTTAAGGAGGGAATCATCGTCCCGGTAAGCGGCCTTCAACCCGCCCAGCGCCGCAATAATCTTCTTGAGGATCTCTGGGCTGAACTCCCATTCCAGGGAGAGGATTTCCACTTCCAGGGTCTCGAGGCCCTTGGGCAGTTTCTCCCCTTCTGGCGGCTTCTGGATGGGCTCGGTCTCCGCCGGTGATGGCGGAATTTCTACCCTTATGGGCTCGAGCTCCATGGCCGCTTCGGCAGGCTCGCCCCTCTCAAGGGGTTCCTCCATCACCTCGGGGGAAATGTCGGGGATGGGTTCCGACTGTTCGAAGGTACCCTCCTCAATCACCTCAGGGGAAATGTCGGGGATGGGCTCTCCCCTTTCGGCAATCTCCCTCTGGCGTCCCTCCAATTCCAACCCTCCATCGACGCCTATTTCCACAAAGAGGGAGTCTACCGCCGATTCGATTTCCTCATCCAGATTTTCCGTTTCGTCCTTTTTCATAAAGCTCAACCTTGTCTAAGAAAAGTGTTCCCGCAAATGCCTCAGAGCCTATCCATGGAAAGAACCTTTCGGCTAACGTCCTTCACGACTAGTTTACTGATTTCCCTCAAGGTCTCAAAAACTCCGAACCCTTTCAAAGCGCTAGCTTCAAATGAAGGAACCTTGAGCATCGAATTCAAATCCTTGACCAGGATCTCAAGAGGAAGAATTTCGGTGTCGGCCCCACCCAAATCCCGTTTATTGTATTGTATGACCAAAGGGACGCCCCGAATGCTCAGCCTCTTTTCGGCCATGTTCTTGGCCAAGTTAATTAAGCTCTCGATATTCTTCTTTCTCTGGACCTTGAGGGAATCAGCCACGAAGACTACCCCATCCACTCCCTTTAACACCAACCTTCTCGTGGCATCGTAATGAACCTGTCCCGGGACCGTATAGAGCTGTACCCTGATATCGAAGCCCCTGATCTTGCCCAGATTGAGGGAGAGGAAATCGAAGAAGATGGTTCGGTCTCCGCCCTTCGTGTCGATGGAGACCATTTTCCCTTTGATCTTCTCCTGAGTCTTGCTGTAGATATACTGCAAGTTGGTCGTCTTCCCACAGAAGCCAGCCCCGTAATAGACGATCTTGCACTGAATTTCATCTTTGCTGAAATTGATAAACGGCATACTATGTCTATCACCTTAAATAGTTGTGCATAATTCAAACAAAGATTAAATCCCAAATCTTAAACGTTTTGGTCATTTGATCATGAGTGCTTTGTATTTGTTTAGAGCTGAGAATTTAGTATTTGGAATCTGCTTGTATTCTCTCCTTCAAACAAATATTCATGTCGCCACATGGATTACTCAGAGTCCATCTGTATGGATCTCTCGAAAATCGCGGAGAAGATCTCCAATAGCTCGCCGCCGGCCTTATTTACCCGAAGTCTCACCAGTCCCAGGGAGGTCTTCTGATCGAAGATGATAACCACGATAAGGTGTTCTCCCACCGCCGAGAAATAGATATTCTCCTTCTTTCCCTTGTGAAAAAGGAGGTTGAACTCATCTTCACCGAGGAGCTTTGCAATTTCCGCGGTCGCCCCGAAATTGGCTGCCGTCAGGGCCGACAGGGCCGCAACATCCACCGTTGCCGGATTACCGCTGTGGGCGATCAGTTGGCCAGATCTGTCGATCAAGAATACACAGTGTGCTGCTGAGCTTGCCACCATCTTGCTCAGACACCGATCGATCTCGGCTATATCCTTACCGGAGAGAATAATATTCATCGTTTCCTGACCAACGGGCTCCCGAAAATCTCGGGCATGGCCCCCTCAAGGTTGAATTTTTTTATCTCTTTTCCAAAGTCTGCCTTAATCTGATCCAGTTCCCTCTTGACCTGATCCATTATCTTTTGTTTGGAGAACTTGCGTGAAAGGGCCTCTACGGTTAGCCCCAAACACTCTCCTAATCCCCTCGTCAGCTCATGGATATCCGTATTCCCGGTGAATTCGATTTTTCCATCCGTATACCGAAACTCCGCGGCGAAGGGATCTAAGAAAGGGTAATCATTCGATTTCTTAACCAGCGCCCTTCTCAATTCGACCCTGAAGGTTCCCTTCTTAACCAATCCGTCCACAACCGTCTCTATGGTGGAGATTGTGTCCTGGAGAACCCTGAGGAGATCCCCTAAATCCCTACTCTCTCCGATCTCGCCCATCTGATCCGCAGATGAGGAAAGGTCAGCCATGTAGACGTCGAAGGCCGCTCCAGCCCCCCGAGCCTGCTCTAGCACCTGACCCAGGAGGTTCGTCCCCGCAACGAGATTTCCGTCATCCTCGGTAAGGATTGTTTCTATGGGCTCACCGTCCTGAAAGAATATCACCCCGCTCCCCTTGCCACTCCTCAAAGCGATTTCGATGTACCCCGTATGCCTCTTCTCAGCTAACTTATCGATTAATCGCTGCAGGCTCGTGAAATCCGTGGAAAGATCTTTGTAGAGGATTTCCCGATTCAACGTGCTGGCCAGAACCGTAACCATTTCAGGCGAGAGTTGATACACGCTGATTACGCCATCCTGCTCTTTTGCCTTAGATACGATTTTGCTGATGGCCCGCTGGCCGAATCGCTTCACGTCGCCAACCTGCTCAACGGCATTGATGACATCCCCTGAATCCATAAAGAGAACCGCCTCATAGTCCAGAAAGCCGATTTTGACATATCCGCTGAAATCCTCTGATTTCAGCGAGAGCAGTAAACCATTCAGGTTGGTATAGGAAGTGCTCAAATTCCTGTGTACTACTTCCCCTTTTGGAAAGATCATATTCCCTATCCTTTGGACTTGCCCTGCGCCATAGTATCCAGCGTCTTTTTCAGTGAAGCGAGCAAGCGGTTAAACTGTGCCCCCTTTTTCAACGCGATCTCGACATATTCGGGCCCGCGCTTGAAGACCATCTTCCATGCCGGGGTATTTCCATAGACTATTCGATTGAGCTTGCCCATTCTAAAGAAGTCTCCCACCCTCTCCCCAAATAGGCCCAGAAAAGCGATTACCACACCTTCTTCATCTACTTCGGCGATGGACTCGGAGGCCGTTACCTTCCCGTTTTTGGATACGACCATGACCCCTTCGCACTCCGGCATTTTCTTGATCAGCTTGCACATCCCATCAGCGTCTCCTTGTTCCTTGCCCCCCTCTCCTTCAACAGGGCCAAATCCCGTATTCGCAGGGGTCTGCACAGCCTCTTTTTCAGTCCTCTTTTCGGCCTTTTCAGTTTCTCCTCTGGCAGACCCTGCCTCGTCCTTCCTCTTCATCCCCTCCATCAGCAGGTGTTCCCACGGTGAGGAAATGGTCTCCCGAGGCGGGAACGCCCCGATGTTGGATACGAACTTCCCCTCCTGCCAGCCGAGGATGGTATAGAAGGCCTCTTCCCCCTCTATGTTATCGCATTCGGCATGGACGACCTCCCCATCGTTAAAGTAGATAACCCCCTTGTGATCATCCTTCGTGATGACCAGGGAGGTCGTTACCCGGCCGAGACAATTCATTTGAATGATATCCGTGAGCTGGAGGTCAAAGAGCTTTCCCTCAAACCCCCTCTTTTCCTTGACAAGGTCCAGAATCAATTTCCTGATTTCATTGATTTCAAAAGGTTTTTCGATGTAGTAGAGGGATCCCCTTTTGCTGGCCTCCTTTTGCACGTCGGAAGATCCGTAGGCCGTCATGATAATCACCTTCGTGTGAGGATACTCCTCCTTAACTCGAACCAACAGATCTAACCCGTTGAGATCTGGCATTCGAATATCCGAGATGACCAGGTCAATGGGCATTTTACCCAGAACCTCAAGGGCCTCTTTTCCGTTATTAGCGATCTCCACTTCATATTTATCCCTATCCCTGGAGAGGCTTTTAGCCATGCTCCACGTGAGGGTTTCCTCGTCATCTACGATGAGTACTTTCTTTAACTCCTTCGCCATGTTCACCTTCCCATTTGCCCTCAGCGGAAACTCATTCAGAAGTACGTTTTTTCCTCAGCCGCTCTATGGCCGCCCTTAGGCTCTCCTGCATTCTATCGAATGACTCGGCGAGCATACCAACCTCATCGCTGGACCTTATCTCGATCTTGGTGTCCAAGTCTCCCAGGCTTATTCGGTCGGCTATCTCAGTCAGGTGTATGATGGGCTTAACAATGGTTCTCGCGTACAGGGAGGTGATCAAGATGACCACGATGAGGGATACGCCCATGACGATCATAAACACGACTCGTGTCCTTTCCGCCCTGTCTACGATTCGTTGTTCGATCTGCTTGGCTGGCTTTGAGAATTCATCGATATAGGTGGTAGCTGCGACCACGAGATCGGTTTCCTCGATGGGGGTACAGAACATGTACTTGGGCCTTGTCACCCCGTCGGCGTCCTTCCAGTTATAGTACCCCCGACTTCTCCCCTTCAAACTGGCCTCTAAGATGGTCCAGAATTCGGGGAGCTTTTTGGCCAACGTGTGGAGATCCATTCCGACGATCTTAGGGTTCTTGTGGAAATGGTTGATGGCCTTGTTGTCGTGGACTGCTGTATACCCTGTCCGGCCCACTGGCTGTATGGCTATGGCCTTGAGGGCCGGCGAGGTATAGAACTCTGCCTTGCTGAAATGGGGGTGGGATTTGATGAAGATCTCGATCTGTTTGGCTATGTCCAGGGCCTTCTGTTTGATCATCTTCTCCCCCAAATCATTGAGGGACCTGACGCCTTCCTCTGTTGCCATGGATTTAATCTCCTCGATCTGCAGCATGTAGATATATCCGATCACCACAAACGATATGATGAGGGGGATCAAGATCCCAATGGTCAACTTAGTCAGCAGGCTAATGCCCCTCCTTCTGGTTTCCGCCATGATCCTCTCTCCTTAGACTTGGCTCGCGTCGATCTTACAGATCTCGTAGTATGTCAAGCATCCCCCTCTGGAACCTTACCCTCTTTCCTTCGTCCGCAATCTCAGAGCTGACCGCTTCGACCAATTCCGCGGCCTTGTTCCTCGGAAAGGCGTCCCGCTGTTCTCCCATCTCCGCGATCTGGTCATCCACGATCACCGATGCGATGGGTCCCAGTGCCTTGGCTAGTTCCTCATCCACCTTCTTAAGGAATTCCCCTCCCGCTGCGTTCTCGGGTGGCGGCTTGGACCTTTCAACGACTTCCAAGAGTCCCGCCAAATAGAGACCGTGCAGTATTTCCGCTGCGCCAAACTCATCCATGTTTAAAGCGCTGGAGATCTCCCCAACGGATCTCGTCGCGTCAACCTGGGCAAGTATGTTCCACTCCGCCGATTTCAAGTTTATATCGGTGGGCCCCTTATGGCCAGCGAGTTTAAAGACGACATCCATGGTGGGGATGACTTCCCTGATGTGTTCCCACTCCCCGATTCGGTTTTGCCTCTGTTCCAACAACTGATCCGTGCTGGCCCCTATTGATTTCTCCTGCGGCAGCAGGCCCGGGGTGAACTTAAATCTCCCAATCATCCACGTCATCATTGCGAAAAGCGCTTCTTCACCTTCGCTCGCTTTGCTCGAGGCATGGGTAAAAACCCCATTTTCCACGTATATTTCCCCTGAATCATTCCCCTTAGTCAAAATCAGCTTTCCCGTTTTCCCCTCGGAGGCAAGCAATCTCAATATGTCAACGAGCTTTATCTGTGAAAGATCTCCCATGAAAACGTCCGCCATCCAGCCTTTCCCTCCAGGACCGAATTCGCGCCGATCGCTCTGGAAATACCTTTCTAATCGGTTGTCCTCCTGCTTCCCCATATGCCCGAATTACGCTGAAGCGTCTGGCTTCACGTCCTCGGGTATCAATTGATCCAGGATTTCCTTGTATTCCTGACCCACATACTCCTTCTGGAGCAACCTTCTTCTCCTCCACTCCCCTTTCTGAAGGAGTTCTTGTATTTTCGAGTCCCCGGTTATCTCGGAGATAACCACATTTATCTTTAACCTCAGCATGGGGATGTCCACGTTTGGATCGCAAAAAATCACCAACGTACAGTTCCTCAGGTCCCTTATCATGACTCTTCCGTCTTCAAAGAGAAGGTCGAGGTTTTCCGGGCTCCTCTTTAAGCTTTCCAAGAGGCCCACCACCTGGGTCACCTCTTTTCCCATCAGTGCGAGGTGTTTCATAAAGACTACGGGCATCTCCCTTTCCAGTATCTTTCCAGTATTATCGCAAACGAAGTAACCCCAGACGCCCTTAATAGAGTTAATCTCCTTCAGCTTTTCCTTCATCAAACCGACCTCCTGGACAAGGAGACCAACGCTGCAAAATAAGTGCCAATTATTGTCTTTTAAGAAACACAATTTAAACCCCTAATATTATTACATTTTTTCGATCGATGTCATTTAAGTGAATAATGAGGTTATCGAAAAAAGCCCACATAGCAAATTAGGTGATCGATTTTTGACCATTCGTTGACCCCCAAGAGCATGAGGTCTCACCAGGCACATTCATGGGCCCGGCAAAAAGGAGCTTATTAATGAATGATAGTTATCCTTAAATTACAGGATCTTAACTTTTATTTACTAGGATATACGTTAATTTTAATAGTCTTTCAATGCGATTAGAAAAGATAAAAATTGAACCCATGAACAATTTTCGTCCATATGGACAAAATTTGTTCATTTTATGTGGAGTAAAAAGTCCGAAAATGATCCACTCTTCCTGCTCATCATGGAGCTTTTTCCGCCTTGACTTTCATGGGGTCTTTATGTAATAAATTGGTGTAATAAAGCCGCTTTGGGGTGAATGGCTTGAACCTACCGAAAGAAAAGCTCTTCGATGTCGCCCAGAAGTACATCAAGAAGGGGCAACACAAAAAGGCCATCAAGGAATACCAAAGGGTCCTCGAAAAGGACCCCAAGAATATCCGGGTGCGGCTAAAATTAGGTGACATACTTCTGAAGAATGGACACAAGGATAGAGCCATCGACGAATATATGAGAGTGGCCCAGCAATATGAGGATGACGATCTCAATTTTAGAGCCACGGCCATATACAAGAAGATACTGTACCTTGATCCACGTCTGGTGGATGTGTATCACAAGTTGGCGAACCTGTACTTAGGCGAGAATTTGATCGGTAGTGCGAGGCTCCAATATCACAATATCCTCAAAATCCAACCCCACGATCCCGTTGCCTTAGAGGCACTGGAGAAGATCGAACAGAACAGGGTTCAGGTTGAAACACCTTCCCAGGAAGGGCCCATTATAGAACCTCCCCCCATGGTCGAGGAATCGCGGCCAGAACCTACCCTTCCCCCTGAGCAACGCGAAGAGGATGCCGTCATCCTCTCCCCGGCAGAATTCCATGGGGAAACCGATGCCAAGGACTTAGAGACACGGTATCACCTGGGAATTGCCTATAAGGAGATGGAGTTAATCGATCATGCCATCGGCGAATTTGAAGCCGCGTCAGGGGATAAGGAGAAGAGATTCGACTGCCTGGTGATGCTGGGAATGTGCTTCATGGATAAGGAGGAATACGATAAGGCCATCAACTCCTTCAATGACGCCTCTCATGTGAGGGAGCTCAACAAGGAAGAGAAGATCAGGTTGCACTATCGGCTGGGATTGGCCTATGAGAGCAATGGCATGAACCAGGAAGCCCTAAAGCTCTATCATCAGGTCATCGACCTGGATAGCGGCTTTCTGGATGTAAGGAATAGAATCGAACGGCTGACACGACCTTCGTGAAAAAGGTCAGCCGAGAGGGTCCCCTCACCGGAGTACCTGCCTCCACGTATGGATCCTGATCCTTTCCCCCATCAACTTCACCACTATCGCGTGGACCGTGGTGTCGCTGGTCTGGATGATGATCTGGTTGTCCACGGGGTTGAAGATGATATCCGAAGGGAGCCCGTGGCCTATGATGATGGATCGAGGGACGGCTCCCCCTACCATATCACCTTCGTCCACAACCCCATCAC
>DAOVIU010000188.1 GCA_030673585.1 Pseudomonadota bacterium
AAGCACATCAATTGTCCCAACCGCCCTTGCCCTTTCCATAATAAAGCGGGTAACGGAGGCGTTATCGTGCACGGGAAGGGTATTGGCCATGCATACAACCGTAGTAAATCCCCCTACAACTGCCGCCGAACATCCCGTTTCAATGGTCTCCTTTTCCATATATCCAGGTTCCCGAAGGTGAACGTGCATATCGACAAGCCCTGGAACTACGGTCTTCCCCTCAGCATCGATGACTCCCGCTCCCCTTTCTTGGGCGCGGATGTCCCTTTTCAACTCCGCTATGATGCCATCTTGGACCAGGATGTCCAGGATTTCGTCCACTCCATTGGCGGGGTCAACCACTCGGCCGCCCCTAATCAACAGTTTCATGGGCACAATCCACCGATGAGGGAGAAACTGGCGAAAAGTTTAGGTCACTTCTAAGCCTTCACCTGAGCAGCTTCCCAAATCTAGTCCATCTTACCTTGTCCAACACTTCCATAGCCTTCTTATTGTAGGAGAAGTAGATGATAAAGGCCTTCCCCTTTACCGCCGATAAATCGACGAACCCCCAATAGCGACTATCCTGGCTATTATCTCGGTTGTCGCCCATGACGAAAAGGGAATTGGATGGAACGGGTCTGGGGCCGTAGTTATCCCTCGGTCGGAAATGGCTGGGAACGAGGGGGCCATCCCTTTCCCTGTATACTCCCCATGGATCCTCGATTATCTTGCCATTGATGAATATCTTCCTATCCTTGATCTGTACCTCCTCCCCCCCCGTTGCGATCACCCTCTTGATGAAATCCTTCTTGGGATCCTCAGGATAGACGAAAACGACGATATCGCCCCTCTTCGGTTTGTGAAAGGTCAGGAATTTCGCGCCGATATAGGGAATCCGGATGCCATAGATAAACTTACTGACCAGGATGTGATCGCCCACCAAGAGGGTGGGCTCCATGGAGCTTGAGGGGATTTTGAAGGCTTGGACCAAAAAAGTCCTGATTAACAAGGCAATGATAAAAGCGATAATAAAGGCCTCTGCATACTCACGAACCGTTCCCTTCTTTTTGGCCCTTATCATTGTGGTCTTTTTCGGCATGGATTTATCCCCCATAGAGTCCTATTGTGGTGAGCGCTTCCCGCCTTCCCTTTCCCTTCCCCTATCGATCCGGCAATGGAGGAATATACGTTGGTAATTTCTCCCTTTTCCGGATATGTTTGGCCTCCCTTTCCGCCTCATCCAAGGTCTGATAATGCCCAATCCTAACCCGATACATCCTCCCCATTCCAGAGATGACCTGGCTCGTGACGTAGGCTACATAACCCTTCCCCTTGAGGTGCTGGGCCAAATTCTCCGCTTGTTCCCTTCGCGCAAAGGAACCCACTTGAACGGTAAAGGGACCATCCCTGGAAACGGACTTCAAGGATGATCTTTCCCCCTCCGAAGGGCTTTTCTTCGGAGCAGTCGCGGCCTGGCTTTCCTTGGAACTCGATTGTTTGCCTCGCATCTTAGGAGGTGGCTCTTTCTTCAGGAGTTTCTCATAGAAGGTTAAGGATAAATCATCGCGTTGAACGACTTCCCCTTCTAAGGAGGGTTTCTCCCCGGCCTCGTCAGCCCCTTCCGATCCTTTTTCCTCCTGCTCATTTCCCACCGTGGCGATCGAATCCAACATCTCCTTGCTTCCGGGTGGGGCGGCCTTTCGAGTGGACGCGATCTTATATCCCGCCCAAAGACCGATGAGCAACACGATGCCGTAGCTCAAAAGCACACGTCCCAGTCTCATTCTGGTACGACCTTTCTCGTTACTCATCCCCTCACGGTCCCCCGTTCTTCCATCCCGAGCACTACATCTTTTCGGGCGCCGAAATCCCCAATATGTTGAGAGCGCTCTTAATGACCCCCTTTACCGCACGGACTAAAAGCAGGCGGGCCTTGGTTAGCTCCGCCTCCGACGAAATCACGCGGTATTTATTGTAATAGCTATGGAACAGACTGGAGAGATCCATCAGGTAGAAGGGAATCCGATGCGGCTCCAGGGAGAGGGCGCTTGCCTCGACGACCTCGGGGTATGCCGTGAGGTGTTTTAGGAGATCCAATTCCTCCGGAAGATTGAGCAGGTGGAGATCGGTATCCTCGAATCGTGGCAAAACCATACCCTTGTTCAGGGCCTCCCTGAAAATGCTGGATATTCGGGCATGGGCATATTGGACATAGTAGACCGGATTTTCAGCGCTCTGCTTCTTGGCCAATTCCAGGTCGAAATCGAGCTGGCTGTCGGGGCGCCTCATGAGGAAGAAGAACCGTGCCGCATCCCGGCCAACCTCTTCCACTACGTCCTTCAACGTGGTAAACTCCCCAGCCCGGGTTGACATGGCGACGGGCTTCCCCTCTCGCACAAGGCTCACCAATTGGACGAGGACTACCTTCAGAATAGCCTCGTCCTTGCCCATTGCCGACAGGGCCGCCTTCATCCGAGGAACGTATCCATGGTGGTCGGCACCCCAGATGTTGATCAACACCTCGAACCCCCTATCTAATTTGTCCTTGTGGTAAGCGACGTCGGAGGCGAAATAGGTCGTCTCTCCGTCGGCCTTAACCAGAACACGATCCTTCTCATCCCCATATTGGGAGGTCTTAAGCCATAAGGCCCCATCCTTTTCGTAAACGAGATCCCTTGTTTTCAAATCCTCAATTGCCCTTGGGACCTTTTCTTCCCGATAGAGCTCCTTCTCGCTAAACCAACCGTCAAAATGGACTCCGAATTGATCTAAATCCCCCTTGATTCCCCGTAGGATATCGTTGGCGCCAAAAGAGGCCAGTGAACGGACCGAATCCTCCTCCGGACAATGGAGATATTCCTCCCCCCTCTCCACGATTGTTTTTTTGGCGAGCTCCGTTATGTAGTCCCCTTGATAGCAATGATCGGGAAATTCGACCTCCTTGCCCAGAGCATGAAGGTAGCGGAGGAGAACTGATTGCCCCAAGATATTCATCTGGCTTCCGACATCGTTGATATAATACTCCTTAAAGACCCGATAATCGCATGCCTCGAGAATTTTCGCCAGGGCATCGCCAATCGCCGCCCCTCTCCCGTGGCCAACGTGCAAAGGCCCTGTTGGATTGGCGCTGATGAATTCGACTTGAACCCGCCTGCCCTCCCCTATTTTCCCCTTGCCGAAGTCCTCCCCCTTTCGATCGATCTCCTCTAGGACGGAGTACCACACTTTCTCCTTCAAATAGAAATTGATGAATCCCGGCCCCCCAATTTCGGCTTTCTCGATGACACCATCCTCATCCTCTAATCGAGCCAAGATGATTTGGGCCACTTCCCGGGCGGGCTTTCCTTCCTGGGCCGCCATGATCATGGCGACGTTGGTTGCATAATCGCCGTGATCCTTCTCCTTCGGGGATTCGAGAACCAGCGGTGGAATCTCCCTGATCCTCAGCAACCCCTTTTCCATACACCGGCGAATGGAATCGCTTATCAGTTCCGTCAGGGTCCTCTTCATCTCCGCTCGCTTCCCCTCGTGGCGCGCTTTCCCTTTCGTGTACTGACCGCTCCTCGAGGAGCGCTTCGCTCCCTTTGCCAACTCGAACCGGCCAATTCCCCGTAGATCTCGGGGCGTCTATCCCTGAGAAAGGTCCACTCCCTCCGGGTGCTGTCGATATCCCTCAAATCGATGTCGGCAAAAACGATGCCCTCCTGCATCCCGCTGGGCCTATCGATAAGCTTCCCCTCCGGGGTCACGCAGAAACTTTTCCCATAGAAATCCTGCTTCTCCTCGCTTCCCACCCGATTTACCCGAAATACGAATACGCCATTGCTAATGGCATGGGCCCTTATGACGGTCTCCCATTTTTGTTGAGAAGCAAAGGCAGCAGCAGTGGGGGCGAAAACGATCTGAGCCCCCTTGAGAGCCAGTATCCTCGTTCCTTCTGGGAAGAAATTGTCCCAGCAAATTTGAACCCCTATCTTGGCATACTTGGTTTCGAATACGGGGAACCCCTTGTCACCCCCGGAAAAGTAGGATTTCTCCTCCCAGAGGGGAATCTGGGGTATGTGAACCTTCCTGTACTCCCCCAGCACCTTGCCATCAGCGTTGATAACGGCCGCCGTGTTATAGTAGACCCCTTCAACCCCCTCCTCAAAAAAGGGACAGATGAGAACGGCTGACTTCTCCTTGGCTACTTTCCGCATCATTTGGATGGAGTACCCGTTTATGGGCTCTGCAAGGCTGAAATGCCTCTGATCGATCTCCATCGGGAACCAATGGGTGTTAAAGAGTTCCTGGAAGCCGATAATCTTCGCCCCTTTCTCGGCTGCCAGCTTGGCAAGGCGCACCGCTTTTTCAAGGTTTTTTTTCTTGTCCTGGACGCAGGCCATTTGAATACCACAAACTCTCAGCATTTTCCGAACCCTCCTCCTATCGTCCCATCGGCAGCTTTTCGAATT
>DAOVIU010000074.1 GCA_030673585.1 Pseudomonadota bacterium
AAAGGAATGAAGCCCTCAACAGGCCTCCAGATACCGGCTAACCGTGGAGAATGAGACGGGGGAGGATACTGTGGCAGAGGTGTATGAATACGAGGCAGGGTCACTGCAGCATGGCCCTACCTTTTTTTCTTGTACATATCGGTAAATTCTGCTATGATAGGCGGTACAATAAGGCCAAACCATCTTGAGCACGGATGTCCTTCTTTATCCTTATTAAGGCTGATTGAGAGGTCTTCTGTTCCCTATCTGAGGCTTTAAGGCCTGATTAATAAGAGGACATAGAGAAATGGAGGAAAAGCGGAAATTTCATCGGTTCCCCGTAATGGAGTCGGTCCTCTGCTTCCGATACGGGAGACAAATGACCATGCGGACCCTCGATATCAGCCTGGGTGGATTGAAGCTGGAGGCCAATTTCGATTTAGGTGTTGGTGAGTCCATGGATTTTGCCATCCTTGCCCATGGCACCAGGATTCAGTGCAAGGGGAGGATCCTCGACATCGAGGAATCGAGGAATAAGGTTCAGGCGCGCTTGCGATTCGCCCCTGCATCAAATTCGGAGTACGGGAAATTGTCCAGATATCTGCAAGCCGTTTCAAGGAGGCCTTTGGAAAGGAGGGCGGTTGCCGGTTCGACTTCATCACTTTGGGGAACAACCGGGCATACCATGAGGAAGGGAGTGGGGCTGGTAACAGATATGTTTAAGGAGCAAAATGAGGACAGTAAGCTTCAGATGGTAAATTCATGGCTCAGATTGCTGCCGGATATGGAGAGAACGGTGATCAGCCTTCGTTTTGGTTTGAACGGGCAGGAGATACATACGCTGGAATCCATCGGGGAACGGTTTGGCCTGACCCCGGAAATGGTTGGTCAAATCGAAGCGGAGGCCATAGAGAAGCTTCGGAAGATGAGCCAAAAAAAGGAGATCGATCTCGATGATATAATATGAACTATAAGAATACGTCCAAAACAAACGGCAGGGTCAAGAACGGCTCTGCCTTTTTTGTAGATCCCATTTCGTTAACCACTACAGGCCCAACGGGTCTTGGGGGATTCAGCCACTACCCACCATTATAGGGTCATTCCCCTACAATTTCCTTTCCTAATCTCTTCAATCAACTCATGGACGGTATGTACAGGGTACGTAAACTCCGTGAAGGCCCTTCCCACCTGCTCCTTACTATGGCAATCGCTTCCCCCTATGGAGGGAAGGTTCTTAATTCGGGCAGCATGCATGGCTTCCCTGTTCTCATCTTCGGAGTTTCTGCCGCTGTGGGTCTCGATGGCATCTAAACCCTCAATGCTCAGAACATCTTCACCAAAGGAGTCCCATCCCCTGAATGGATGGGCTGGGACACAGATTCCCCCAAGGCCATGGACAATTTCTATGACTTGGAATACATCCAGATAGTTATCCCTGTTCCATATGTTCCAGGAGTCGTCTTTTAACCCATACACCAGGAGGTGTCCCCGATCAGTTGATATTTCAAGGCCCCTGAAAATATAGAAGCCCTCGGGGATGGTGATTCTCTCCACGGGCCTTGAGGCCCCAAGGGAGTTATGTTCGGTAAAACAAACGCCATCCAGATTCACGTTGATAGCCTGTTCTATCAATTCCTCGGGTTCAAGATAGTTGTCGTGAGAGTATTTACTGTGGCAGTGGAGATCAATTCTCATATGAATGGTCTCCGGCGACGCGGAGCTGCCATCCAAATCCCCAGAATCCCCACGGTAAAACTGACCATCGCCAGGATCAGGGGGATGGTATAGCTCCCCGTTTGGTCGTAAAAGTACCCGCCGAGATAAGGCCCCAGTGCTCCACCGAACCCCCATCCCGTCGCAAAGGTCCCCATAATGAGTCCCAGTGAATTCCCGGAGAAGAGATCGCCCGCTGTGGCGGCAATGGTCGGCGAAGTTGCGCCGAAGCCGAGTCCGAAGAGGATGACAAAGGCATAGAGCAACCAGGGAAGGGCGGGATCCCGTACGAGGAGGAAGAGGAATACTCCCACAATGGCGCAGCTGGCTCCCAGGGTACACCCGATTTCCCTCCCTGCGCGATCGGACACGAGGCCGGAGAAGACCCCCCCGATGGAATTGAGCAGACCAACCAATCCAACGGATAAAGCTGCCTGGGTTGGGCTATATCCCGCATCAACCACATGTGCGGCCTGATGCACAACCAACATGTTAAAAGAGAAACTCGTCGAGAAAAATACTAAGACCACCCACCAGTAATCCCGGGTGCGAAGAGCAGTTCTCAGCGTCCACTGTTCGGAGAGATTGAAGGGTCGGGTATGTTTCGTGGAACCTTCCGACGGGGGAGAATGGGTTCGGCCAGAACCCGGAACGATGCCATCGGGGAACTGGCCCATCTCCTCCGGAGAGCCCCGCTGAAGGAGTGCCGTTATGGGAGCGACTATACCGATGACGATACCGGCAAAAACCAGGAAGGCAGAGCGCCAACCCGCGGCATCAATGATGACCTGGGATACCGGGGCCATCACCATGATTCCGACGCCGATTCCCGCCAATACTAAGCCGCTGGCCAGACCCCTTTTCCTGACAAACCATTTGGGAATCCGAGACATGTGGGGGGCATAGGAAATGGTGTTTATGCCCACGGCCATGAACACTCCGAAAAAGAGGTAGAGATGCCAGATAGCCGTGATGCGACTAGCCGCAGCAAGGCCCATGGCCAGCAGGGTAGCACCAAGGGGGAACAGCGTGCGGGGACCAAAGCGATCGATGAGGCTTCCCGTCACCAGTCCGAAAAGGCCATGAATAACCATGGCGAGCGAAAATGCTCCCGCCGTGTCTGCGCGTCCCCAACCATATTCTCGCAGGATGGCAACGTAAAACACCCCGAAGGAAGAACGAATACCCAGGCTGGCGAAGAGCGTAAGGAACGAGACCCCAACAATTACCCAGCCGTAGTAGAACCGCTCGTTTTTCCCGTTCACTCCGTAGATCCTTTTCCTGAGATATTGGGCCTGATTTTTCCTTTAGCGAAGCTAGGGAGCCCCCCATGAATGGACCTATTTATACACGGAGGCTTTAAGGCTGTCAACGAAGCAAAGGACAAATTCCGCACGTAATTGGTGACATCCGAGAAACGGCCATCTGGAAAATCCTTGCCAATTTTTTGTATAAATGAAGATATGCAACTATCGAGGTTAAAACGATGTCCGATCTGACAAGGATATTGGAGGTGCACCATGGATCACACGTTTACTAGAAGAGAGATGATGAAAGGTTTTGGGGCCACAATGGCCTTGGGATTAGGAGGTTTTTATGGGACAGCCCAGGCCTCTGGAAAGAGAGAAGGAAGGCCATCGGCACAGGGGGAATGCAAGCTCCTTCCCCTCCCATATCCGTATGATGCCCTGGAACCTTGGATCGACAAGGAGACCGTGACCATCCACCATGACAAGCATCATGCCGGATACGTTAAGAATTTGAACAAAGCGTTGAGGAAGTTGTCGGAGGCCAGGGTATCAGGGGATTTCAGCCTGATCAAACACTGGTCGCGCGCACTTGCCTTTCACGGTTCAGGCCATGTCCTTCATACCCTCTATTGGGACAATATGTCGTCCAAAGGGGGGGGAAGACCCACGGGCGAACTCCTGACGGCGATGGAGAAAAGCTTTGGCGGGTTCGATCGGTTTAAGACACAGTTTACCGCTGCAACCAAGGCGGTTGAGGGAAGTGGGTGGGGCGTCATGGCCTTTGAACCCTTTAGGGGTTATGTCGTCATCCTTCAGGCGGAAAAACATCAGGACCTGACTATCTGGGGCGCCTATCCCCTGTTAGTGTGCGATGTTTGGGAGCACGCCTATTATCTCAAATATCAAAATCGGCGCGCTGAATACGTGAAGAACTTCTTCAATCTTATTCATTGGCCGGAAGTCGAAAAGCGCCTTAAGATAGCAAAGGGGCTTGTAAAATACCGGTAAGGCAGTAACTTATAGGTCTACAAGCGCCGCCATGGAAATATAAACTCGGAAAAGGTGAGATCAATGACCCATTGGAAGTGTTCGAATTGCGATTATACGTTTGAGGCCGCGGCCCCGCCCGATAGCTGTCCTTCCTGCAAGCAGGCCTGTACCTTCAGCGATGTTACCTGCTACATTCCGGATTGCGGGGGGTCGGGGAATATCGACCCCAGGCTTGTGGGCAAGAGGGAAAAACCCGTCAACGATTAAGGGAATCTTTCCCCCCATTAAGTTGGGCTTTTGTCCTTTTCGCCCCCTTGGCACAGCCGATTGGGGAGTAACAGGTTTCCCCTGGCTTCTCCGCGCCATTGTGCCCCTTCAATGCCACAACGACATGTTCGCCTGCCTTCTGACCCACCGGGTCATAGCTTTCATACCTTTTGAAGATATCATAGACTTCATGTTACATTGTTATGGGAACTCCTAGTATTACGTCCCAAAAGTCATTCTAAATCCGAAATTCGAATATCGAAATACCAAACAAATCCGAATATCAAATGACCAAAATCCGAAACATGTTTAGAAAATTGGAAAATTAGAATTTTATTATTGTTTCGGCCTGCGACGAGCCCCTCGACTAGCTCGGGGCCTGAGTTTATCGAAGGCTCAGTCGAGTCGATTTCGAATTTCGAGCTTCGAATTTTAGGACGCTTTGCGATCATGTAAATTATGCAAGTTATTACTGGGACACTGCACGAGGAGAACGGCTCTCAACCATGCAAGAAGGAATGGATAGAAAGGGGGATGGACCGTGCTGAAGCTCTTCAATTCCCTTGGCAAGAGGATCGAACCGTTTCGGCCGGTAGACGACAAGGTGGTTAACATATTCACCTGTGGCCCATCCATCTACCAACGGGCTCATATCGGAAACTTCAGGACTTTCTTATTCGAGGATGTTTTGGTCCGATACCTGGAGTACTCGGGGTATGCGGTTAAGAGGGGAATGAATTTCACCGACATTGAGGATAAGGCGATTAAAGAAGCTGAGAAGAGAAAAATGACCGTGAAACAGCTCACGAAGGAGAATATCAAGGATTTCATGGAGGAAATGAGTCTCCTGAGGATGAAGACACCGGAATACCTCCCCAAAGCTTCTGAGGCCGTTGACGAGGCGGTGGAGATTATCGAGCTTCTCCTCGATCGTGAGATTGCATACCGGCACGGTGGCAACATCTACTTCGACCCCTTGAATTTTCCCGGATTTGGAAGGCTCTATGGGCTCGATATGACCAAATGGCCAACCAGAAAGAGGCGATTTCACCGGGATACGTATCCGGGAATGCAATGGAACCTGGGCGATTTTATCCTTTGGCATGAATGCAGAGGAGGGGATCCGGTTTGCTGGGATACGAGGATCGGAAGGGGCAGGCCCTCCTGGAACATTCAGGATCCAAGCATGGTGAGTAAATACTTCCAGGAGACTCTCTCCATTTATTGCGGTGGGTTTGATAACCTCTTTCGACACCATGACTACACCCGAGCAATTCTTGAATCGATACGACCATACCCAATGGCAAAGTTTTGGCTCCACTGCCATCACCTTCAGGTAAATGGCCAGAAGATGTCAAAGAGCAAGGGGAATATTTACTATACGGATACGCTCATTGAGCAAGGATACGATATGGGTGAAATCCGGTTCTTCCTCATATATGGCCATTATCGGGAAAAACTCGACTATTCGGACAATACTATGCGCTCGGCAGCGGATAGGTTGAGAAAATTCAGGGAAATGGTAAAAGAGGTCGAGGGTAGGGCAGATCAGGAGGCTGAGCTTGAGTGGAAGGTCGCCCGGAGAATGAAGAGGGTCTTTGCGGAGAGTATGGATGACGACTTGGACGTAAGACGGGCCTTCGACGGATTATACGGGGTACTATCCCAACTCGAGTTCGGGGAGCTGAAGCCGACCGAGGCTTCAGGCGCCATGAAGGCCCTGAGGCAAATTGATGGGGTCCTGAGGGTTATCTTTTAATCAAGTAGTGGGGATGGCAACCCTTTTTTCCGACGGAAGGGTTTTTATCAACGGATTCCCAGCTTGAAGAGGGTAATGCTCCCCAAACAATAGAGGGCGATTATGGAAATGGATCCCCAGCCAATTCTCCACGGGACTTTCTTGGCCCTGTAAATGAGGTCTATGACAACAATATTGGTCATGACAATTCCCAGGACGGCCGTCAGGATGTGGTCCCCTGAGGCATTGCCCAATATGGCCCCTTTGGTAAAAAAGACATCAGCTATAGGGATGATGGCGATGTTGAAGATATTGCTGCCCAAAAGATTCCCGATGGCCATGTCAAAGGCACCCTTTCTGACCAGGGGAATTCCCACCGCAAGCTCTGGGAGGGATGTCACGACGGCGAGCATGAAGCTCCCGATAAAAGATTTCCCCCAACCCGTCGTTTGGGCAATG
>DAOVIU010000094.1 GCA_030673585.1 Pseudomonadota bacterium
AAGAGCTTCACCTCCGTTGAAAGGGACTCCAAGAGCTCATACATTTCGCTTCTTCGAACCTTCCCCTTGGAATCCAATCTTCGGTTAATCTCCCTGAGAGCCTCCTCGGCCTCTCTCCTTCCGCTGATGAGCTTCTTCCTGTTTTTATCCGAGAGCGAAAGCCGTTGGCAAACATCCGAGGCCTCCCCCTCCGTAAGGGAATCCATGAGGCCATAAAAATAGATCTGCCACCTTTCGCACTCCCCCTTCAAAAAGAGCAAGTCGTACCACGATATCACGTTCTTTATGCTCTCCAGGAGTTTCTCAGTTTCCTTCTCCCAGGGGATTCCGATGTGGATAGACTTCAGCAGGTCCAGGCCTCCCATCCTTCGGAGGATGGGGATTGGATCCTCCTCGTTAAGGATGAGCACTAGCTCGGCAAAGATCCTGCGCCCCGAAAGGCGATCCAGGAATCCCGCCTCCACCGCATTCTTGACCAGATTCTGGGTTTGCTTCCCCAGTTGGAAGCCAAATCGCTGCTCAAAGCGAATGGCCCGGAAAACCCTCGTTGGGTCTTCAACGAAACTCAGGTTATGGAGCACCCGGATAACCTTCTCCTTAATATCCCTCTGCGCGCCGAAGAAATCGACCAGTTCCCCGAAATGTTCCGCGTTCAATTTAATGGCCAGGGTATTGATGGTGAAGTCCCTTCGGTACAAGTCCCTCTTGATGGAACTCGTCTCCACCGTCGGAAGAGCAGCGGGAGAATCATAGTATTCTAACCGAGCCGTAGCGATATCCACTTTCAGGTTGTCCGCTAATCGGAGAACAGCCGTTCCAAACCGCCGGTTAGCCCTGATTTTACATGGATGCTCCTTGGCAAAATATTCGGCGAACTGGATACCGTCCCCCTCTACCACGATGTCCACGTCTAAGTTATGATTCCTCAGCAAAAGGTCCCTGACGAACCCCCCCACCGCATACACGGAGCAGTGCAACTCGTCCCCGACCCTGCCGAACTCTCGGAGAATGCTTTGAACCTTCGGGGGAAGCCTCTCCTCCATCAATTTCGTGATCATCTTCTTCCTGGCATACAGTTTGTGAACCTCAAGGGGGGACGGGAAATCGGATCGACTTGCCAAATCCTCCCCAATGGCCCTCAAGACGTCCGTCCGAGTGATGGCCCCCACAAGCTCCCCCCCTTCCATTACGGGCAAGAACCGTTGGTTGTTGCCCACGATGAGACATTGAATTTTACTCAGGGGGGTCGCCATATCGGCCACCGAAAATTCCGTACTCATATACTCGCTGATCTGACGATCTCCAAGCCCGTGGAATGTAGCCTTTTCGATGATTTGCCTGGATATGAGCCCAACCACCTTATCTCCCCTCATCACCGGCAGTACGTTGATATTGTACCGGGTGAGGAGTTCCCCCGCTTCGGATAACCTTCTCTCGGCCAGGATGGTTTTTACCGGAAAGGTCATGAGGTCTTTGGCGAATTTCCTCGGTTTAACGGTCTCCTGGAGCACTTTCACCAATTTCTCCCCGCACTGGATCAATGTCAGATCCTTCACGGTGGCCGAAGCGGCCGTCGCATGCCCGCCTCCTCCAAACTCCAATAGGACTTCCGCTACGTTTGCCTCCTCGATACGGCTTCGTCCTATTATGTGGACCCGGTCCTCCATCCGGACGAGGGCAAAGAGCACATCCAAATTTTCCATATCCTTTAACTTATGGACGAGGATGGCGATATCACCGTCGTATCGATCCGCCGACGCCATGGCGATAACCACATCGACGCCGTGTATGTTGTAATTGGTAGCCGATTGGATCAGGTCATTGAGGAGAAAAACCTGTTCCGCCGTTAGCTCTTTGGTCACCATATCCGATATCACGTTGAGACTTGCCCCATTTGACAGCAGATACGCGGCGGCATGGAAATCGTCCTCCGTTGTCGAGGAAAAGGTGAGAGAACCCGTATCCTCGTAGATCCCCAACATCATTACCGTGGCCTCATCGTGGGTTATTTCCATACCCTTATCCCTGAGAATTCCCAGGAGCAGGGTAATGGCCGCTCCAACTTCTTTCACCACCTCAACCGAACCCATAATGTCCTCCGATGAGGGAGGATGGTGGTCGTATACGTGGATATCCAATCCGGGCTTCTTTACTATTTGTGCGAATTTCCCGATTCGGCTTATCTGGCGCGTATCGACCAAGACAAGACGGGTGATGCGATCCAAATCCACGTTTTTCATCCGTTCGGCCTCGAATACGTAAATGGTGGACCGAACGAAAAAATCCCTTAAGCTCCCCTCCTGGGAACCAGGGAATACCAGAATCGCCTCGGGATAGAGCTTCTTAGCCGCTAGCATGCAAGCCAAGGCGTCGAAGTCGGCATTGATGTGGGTAGTAATGACCTCCATTGTCATTCTCAAGGCACGGATGTATCCCTGGCTCCTTAGCGAATGAGGGTCTACGATCTGGGATGGTATCGAGCATGCACCTTCTTCAACCTCTCACGGGTCACGTGGGTATAGATCTGGGTGGTCGAGATGTCGACACGCACGAGCAAACTCTGGATTGATCGCAAATCCGCCCCACCTTCCAGGAGATGACTCGCGAAGGAATGCCTGAGGATGTGGGGGGAGATGTTCTTCCTGATTCCGGCCATGAGACCGTATTTCTTAATGATCTTCCAAAAACCCTGGCGGGACATTCCCTTCCCCCACTGGCTTACGAAGACATGGGTATTCTGCTTGTTCGCAAGGAGCCTCTTGCGGGACTCCTCCAGATACCGCCTTAGCCAATGCAGGGCCTCCTGGCCCATGGGAACAACCCTCTGCCTGTCTCCCTTGCCCAGGACAATCAGATATCCTGCCTCCAAGTTGACATTATTGAGGACCAAATGAACCAACTCGGATACCCTCAATCCTGTCGCGTACAACAATTCCAACATGGCCTTATCCCTTATCCCAATGGGATTTGAGGGGTTGGGTTGATTGAGCAGTGACTCGACCTCGCCCAGCGAAAGCACTTCCGGCAGGGAACGGGTCGTCCTGGGTGATTCCATATCCTCCAATGGATTTCCCTGGAGCGCCCCCTCATCGGCCAACCATCGATAGAATCCTCGCAAAACGGAAACGGACCTGGCAACCGTTTTGGCCGAGAGACCTTGTTTCCATAAGGAGAGGAGGTATGCCATCACCTCCATCTTCGACGACTTTCCGATTTCGGTGATTCCCAATTCTCCCAAGAAGTTCGTGTATCGAACCAGATCGCCGCTGTATGAATCGAGAGTGTTTCTCGACAATCCCTTCTCTACGGCTGTGTAGTTCATATAGCTATCGATCGATCTCTCCATGAATGGCCTTCTCTGTTTTTTCAGCTGCCTTTAAGAACCGGTATGGCCGAAGCCGCCCTCTTGCCTATCGCTCGTGGGCAGTTCGTCTACCTCCTCCAATTCCGCCCTGTATACCTTGGATAGGACAAGCTGGGCGATACGCTCTCCGTTTCTAATGGCGACGGGTTTTTCGCCATGGTTAATCATGAGAATCCCGACTTCCCCTCGATAGTCGGCATCGATGGTTCCAGGAGTATTGACCAGCGTCAACCCGTCCCTCACGGCCAGACCGCTGCGAGGCCTGACCTGAATTTCAAAGCCCTCGGGAATTGCCACGGTCAGTCCCGTGGGGATTAACAGTCTTTGCCCCGGGCCGATGAGCACGTCCTTATCCAGAAAGGCGCAGACGTCCAGTCCCGCGGCGTGTTCGGTCATATATGTTGGCAAAGGGCCCTTCTCGTTGCCCTTGAGCCTTTTGATCTTGATTCTTACACTGCAGGGCCCCTCTTCCATAGCTCGTCCTCCCTACCGGAAGCTCAACAGGTCCCAAGAGAGCTCCGTTTTGTCGATGGGGCCCAAAACCGTTAGACAGAATGATTCCTCTCGAAAAAAGTCCTGAGCCAGTTGATTCAGCTCTTCCGAGGTGACCCCACCAATACCTTGGATAACTTCCTCAACGGGGATGTACTCCCCGAAGTAGATCTCGTTCTGAGCCAAGCGAGTCATCCAGCTATCCGAACTCT
Organism: Pseudomonadota bacterium; assembly: GCA_030673585.1. The sequence continues at coordinate 4,069 of DAOVIU010000094.1, forward strand.
CCAGGGAGAGAAGTAAATTTCCCTTGAGTTGCTCTTTTGTCCGCCTCAGCTCTTCCCCACGAACCTTCTCCTTTCGTAATCTATCGAACTGATCTATTATCAGCCGAATGACCTCCTTCAACGACCCCTTCCCAGTCCCAGCGTATACCACCAGTTGGCCGACATCGAAATAGGTCGGCCTATAGGAATATATGGAGTAGGCGAGCCCCCTCTTCTCCCGGATTTCCTGAAAGAGATAGGAACTCATGCCCCTGCCCAGTAAGGTATTCAGGACGTACCCTGCATATCTCATGGAATGGGTCTGGGAAATGCCTCTGGTGCCCAAACACAGGTGAACCTGCTCCAAATCCCTTGGAAACACGCTAACCATGGGATTGGGCTCGGGGAATTTTCTCTTCCTCACTTCCACCCTCTCGCGTAATCCCCCGAATGTATGCTCGATCTGCTGGATCACCTTCTCGTAGTCAAAGCTGCCAGCAACGGATATGACGAGGTGGTTAGCCCTGTAGTGATCATCGAAGTATCGGCAAATGGTCTCACGATCGAAGGAGTTTACCCGCTCCTTTTCCCCCAAGATGGGGTAGCCCAGGGAATATCCCTTCCAGAAGACCTGATTGAATAGGTCATGGATGTAGTCATCAGGCGTATCCTCCACCATCTTAATCTCCTGGAGGACTACATTCCTTTCCCGTGCGATCTCATTGAGGTCAAAGATAGAGTTCAGAAAGATATCTGAGAGGAGTTCGATGGCAAGGGGCCAATGCTGATCCAACACCTTTGCGTGAAAACAGGTATATTCCTTTTCCGTAAACCCATTGAGGATCCCCCCCACCGAGTCGATCTCCTTGGCTATATCATAGGCGGTTCGACTCTTCGTCCCCTTGAAAACCAGGTGCTCGATGAAGTGGGAAATTCCGTTTTCCTCGGAATCCTCGTCTCGCGACCCCGAAATGATCCACATTCCGATGGAAAATGACCTGATGGAGGGGATATTCTCCGCTACAACGCGGATTCCGTTTTTCAGGATCGTCCTTTGATACATTTCCTGTCAGGAATTCTTATCCTTAAACAACCCCTTATCATATCCCTGTTTTAATGCCGCCTTGCGGCTCATTTCCCTGTTTTAATGCCGCCTTGCGGCTCAGTCGAATCCGGCCATTGGGCTCGATCCCGAGCACCTTCACCAGCACTTCGTCGCCCTCTTTCAGGATATCCGAGACGCTCTTCACCCGTTCCTCGGCCAACTGCGAGATGTGAATCAACCCATCAACCCCCGAAAAGAGCTCCACAATGGCGCCGAAGTCCAACACCCGCTTCACCTGGCCCAAATAGAGCCCGCCTACTTCCACTTCTTGGATGAGTTTCTTGATGATCGCTATGGCCTCCTCGATGGCCTCATTGTTCGGTGACGCGATCTTAACCAACCCCGGATCCTCAATTTCAATCTTAACCCCGGTCTGGTCAACGATACTCCGGATGTTCTTACCTCCAGGACCAATGATATCCCGAATCTTGTCCGGTTTTACCTCCAGGGTGATGATCCTCGGGGCGTGCTGGGAAAGATCCTTCCTTGGTTCTGGAATCGTCTCCCGCATCTTCTTTAAGATGTGGAGTCTTCCTTCCTTGGCCTGGTATAATACCTCCCTCAGCAATTCCCTAGTCAGACCTGGCCCCTTGATGTCCATTTGCAAGGCAGTGATTCCCTCCTGCGTTCCGGCAACCTTAAAATCCATATCGCCGATGTGATCCTCGTCTCCCAAAATATCGGACAGGATAGCCACCTTCTCCCCTTCCTTGACCAACCCCATGGCTATCCCTGCAACGG
>DAOVIU010000313.1 GCA_030673585.1 Pseudomonadota bacterium
GGCAAGAACTTCGTGGTGGACAGCAAGGTCAAGGGAAAGGTAACGGTTATCTCCCCCACGAAGATCACCATCGAAGAGGCCTACAGGATGTTCGAGTCCATATTGGAGGTTGAGGGATACACCACGGTCCCCGCTGGTAAGGCGATAAAGATCATCCCTGCCAGGAAGGCAAAGGAGAAGGGACATCAGGCCGTTTCTGCGAGGGAGGGCCTCGTGGAGGGTGACCGGATCATCACCCGGATCATTCATCTCAAGTTCATCGATGCCGATAGCCTCCTCACCGTGATTAAGCCCTTGGTTTCAAAGGAGAGTAGCCTCGTATCGTACGCCTACACAAACGATATCATCCTCACCGATGTGGCCTCTAACATCAGGAAGATCCTGACCATCATCGGGGAGCTCGATGTCGAGGGCTTTCAGGAGGAACTGTCCGTCGTCCCCCTGGAATACGCCGATGCGAAGACGCTGGCGGCGAAATTGAAATCCATATTCGAGGAGAAGGCAAGGGCTCCAAAGGTGACTCCAGCTCGAAGACGTCGCCCTGGAACCGTCCCCGCTGTGGGAAAACGAATAATCAAGATCATCCCCGATGAACGAACCAACTCCGTTGTTCTCGTGGCTAACGCCGACGATACCGCCACCATAAAGAAGGTCATACGTGATTTGGACGTTCCCGCGCCAAAGGGGAAGGGGAAAATCAACGTCTACTATTTAAAGAACGCCGACGCTGAGGAGATAGCCAAGGTATTGACGGAGATAACCTCCAAGGCCAAGCCGAAAAGGGAACCCGGAAAGGGAATCGAATTCGCGGGGGAGGTGATCATCACGCCGGATAAGTCCACCAATTCCCTCGTCATCACTGCCTCCCCCCAGGACTATGAGGTCCTCCGGGGGGTCGTTGAAAAGCTTGACATCAGGCGGCTGCAGGTCTTCGTGGAAGGTCTGATCATGGATGTCAACATGGATAAGGCCAGGGAACTGGGGATGGAATGGCAGTTCTCCGATGTCGAGTTCGATAAGAGCTTCCGGGATGCCACCACCAAGCCCTTCGGCGGAACGAGCTTTGGGGACATCAATCAGGCCCGGGCCAACCCCTTCGATTTGACGGGGCTCATCCTCGGCGCGGCCGACGGAACCATTACCTTTGGAGGAGAAACCTTCCTTAACATCGCGGCGTTGATCCGTGCCCTTCAGACCGAATCCGACGTCAACATCCTGGCCACTCCCCACCTGCTAACCATGGATAACCAGGAGGCGGAGATCATCGTCGCCGAAAACGTCCCCTTTAAGGTGAGGACCACGGCAACGGCCAGCGGATTTCCCGTGGAGGAAATAGAACGACATGACGTGGGGCTGACCCTTCGCATTACCCCCCAGATCAGCGAGGGGGATTTCGTCAGGCTCGAGATCTATCAGGAAATCTCCAACGTCCTGGAGCAGCAACTCGCGGGGGCATCGGACCTGATAACCGCCAAGAGGTCGGCGAAAACCACCGTCGTGGTGAAGGACCACCAGCCAGTGGTCCTGGGCGGCCTCATCCAAGATACCGTGGATGACTCCGTGCAAAAGGTTCCCTGGTTAGGAGATATCCCCTTGATGGGGGTCTTATTCAAGGTAACCAGGCATACCGCGGGCAAGAAGAATCTCCTCATCCTCATTACCCCCCATATTATCCGTACCGCCAGAGACCTGGAGGGCTTCTATGAGGAAAAGAAGGGGGAGATCAAGAAGTTCCAAGAGGAGAGTGAACTCCGGAGGGGTAAAAAGACGGGGATTGATATAGATCAGTATCTCGAGAATCCAGTGCCTGAGGGGGAGCACCTCGAGCCCGGGGCTTAAGGCCAGCACGAAAAATGGATATGGAACAGTGAGAGAGAAGATACGGGAAAAACCCCATGACTTAAATGACCGGATTCAAATCCTCAGGGATTGGCTGTACCAGATCGAGGAGAACAAGGGAAGAAGGCAGGGGAAGGTTCTCAGCATCTGCAATCTCAAGGGAGGAGTGGGCAAAACCATCACCGCCATCAACCTCTCCGCCTTCCTGGCCGCGTATAAGAAGAGGACCCTCCTAATGGATCTGGACCCCCAGGGCCACTGCGGGCTCGGGTTGGGCATCGACGTCGATAACCTGGAAAGATCCATCTACGATACCCTTTTGGACGGAACCCGAAGCCTCACGCAGACCATCCTTCCTGTAAAGCCCAACCTGGATATCCTCCCCGCCAATATAGACCTGGCGGGTCTGGAAACGCAGCTGATGGCCGATTCCCATCGAACGACCAAGCTCATGGACAAACTGCAGTCAATAAAGCACCTCTATGAATACATCGTCATCGACTGCCCTCCAGCCATTGGGCTGCTGACCATCAATGCCCTGGTGGCGAGCCACACGGTTATAATTCCCGTCCAGTCCTCCGTTTTGTCGTTGTATGGGATCGAGAAGATCATGGAGACCATTGGAACGCTGATGGATACTCTCTCGTTGGACATCAGGGTTTATCTCCTGTTAACCCTTTTCGAGCAAAATCTGCGCGAATCATGGCTCGTCAGGGAAAAGATAAAATTGGCCTTCGGTGAACTCCTCTTGAACACCATTATTCGAAAGAATACGAGATTGAATGAAGCCGTCCGAAGGGGAGTCTCCATCTTGGAGTATGAACCCCGATCGATAGGCGCCCACGACTACCATCAATTGGCCAGGGAGATTATGGAAATTGAATGACATGGAAGGACCACCTTTCCCCAAGGGATCGAACAATCGGGTGAAGAAGCTAATTCAGCGGTTCATCGAAGGGTCTCCCCAGCCCGCCCCAGAGGAAGCCGAGGAAGGCGGAATCGAGGAAACATTCCCCCGTGATCCGGACCCGATCTTAGAACCCGAGGAGGAGGAGGGGGAATCCCCCCCCTCGATTTCGGAGGAGGACGTTGTCCCATTGGAGGATACCGAGGATGGCGGGGAAACGTGGCCCATGCTATCCGAGGCCGAGGCCCAGGAGCTGAGGGATAAACC
>DAOVIU010000318.1 GCA_030673585.1 Pseudomonadota bacterium
GCCCTCCAGCTGAGGTTTCTCCAAACCTTGGCGGAGGTGGCAACGGAGAACAATTCGACAGTGGTCTTTCCGGTGCCAATCGACCTGGTTAAACCCTTTCTCGAAAAGACGGGGAAATCGGGTAAATAAGGTAGATATCTCAACTCCCACCGCTCGGTTCGTGCTCCAACTTCTCTAATATGAAATGAGGAAGGGAGTCTCGGTTCGGTTCCGTAACGGTCCATGTCTCCACGTTTGGCCACTGGCGGATCCGTTGGGTGAATGGATCGGCCCCCTGGTGAATAACCCCCAGTACCCTCTTCTGGCTTGCCAAGACTCGCTGGACTAATGCCCTAAAACGCCTTGAAAAGAGCTCCATCTTTCCGATCTCGTCGATAATGACCAGCTCCTCCCTCTTGAGGGCCCTTTCCAGCGATGGAACGGCAATCCCATCAAAGGCATCGACATCGACACCGTACTTGCCCACCCGAAAGGGCCCGGAATGGCTTACGTGGGCCAGAATCCCATCTCGTCCATCCAGGGTTTGAATACGGAATCCCTCTCGAATGTTCCCCTTTCTGATCTCCTCGGTGTAGAACCCCCCTGCCCTGCCACTGAACCCTTCGACCACCTTCATGATGACCGTCGTCTTCCCCACCCCCGGCCTTCCCGTCAACAATATCTTCGGCGGTGATGGCCTGTAGGGGTGCAAATCACTGGTACTGGATGGGTGGTTAGGTGGGCTTACCATAGAGAAATACTGTCATGGAAGGGGAAATCGATAACACCTTACGACGACTTAAATCGAGGGTCGCCTTTCATGCCAAGGGTTGTATTTCTCATATGCTTGGGCTACGGCCAGGATGGTGCCCTCTTCAAAGGGTCTTCCGGCAATCTGGAGGGCCACGGGAAGCCCCGACCTGGAAAACCCACAGGGAAGAACGATGGCCGGTATCCCTGCCAGATTGTACGCTCGCATCAAGCGGGTGAGGGCCGAACGAACAGTTTCCCTCTTGCCTTCTATGGTGACCGAATCCTGCTGTATTTCCGGAGCAACGATGGGAAGCCCTGGCGTGAGAAGCACATCAACGAGCTCAAATGCCTTCAGAAACTCCGTAAGGACAATGGATCGAACCCTTTGAGCCTTTACATATTGGGTCGCCGTGATAAAAATCCCCGTTTTCAAGAGCCCCCTGACGTCTTTCCCGTAATCCTTGACTTGGCTTCCCTTCAGATAGCTTTCGTGTTGCGAGGCCGCCTCCGCCGACAGGATAACACTGCTCGCCGTCGTTGCATGCTTCAGATGGGGTATGGAAACCTGCTCAATGACAATGCCAACGTCCCTTAGGATGTCCACCGCTATCATTACCCTATCTCGTACCTCAGGATCCAAGTTATCGAAGTAGTAATCCGAAGGAATGCCAGCCCGAAGACCCCTCACGTCATTCTTTATTGAGAGGTAATCAGGTACCGGAACGGAACTTGAGGTGGGATCCCTTGGGTCGTGACCGGCGATGGACTTTAATACAATGGCAGCATCCTTTACCGTTTTGGCCATGGGCCCCACGTGATCCTGGGACCAGCTCAAGGGATAGACTCCATAGCGGCTCACCCGTCCATAGGTGGGCTTGAGGCCGACGATGCCACAGAGGGATGAAGGGATTCGTACCGACCCACCAGTATCAGTGCCCAGGGCACCCAAACAGAGGGAGGTGGCCACTGCAACGCCGGAACCTCCACTGGAACCTCCTGGGATGCATCGTGCATTCCACGGATTTCTCGGTGTTCCGTAGTGAGGGTTGATGGATGTGGCGCCAAATGCGAACTCATGCGAGTTCAATTTCCCAACTATAATCGCTCCCGCCTTTTTCAGTCGTTCCACCACGGTCGCATCTTTCCGCGGAAAGAAATCCCCGAGGATCTTTGAACCACAGGTAGTACGAATTCCCTTGGTGAAGATAATGTCTTTGAGCCCTATGGGAATTCCGTGAAGGGGTCCGATATAGCCTCCCCTGGCAATTGATGCCTCCGCCTTTTTGGCACATTCCAAGGCCTCTTCCGATGTGACGGTGATGAAGGCCTTCAGTTCCCCGTCATATTTCTCAATTCTCTGAAGGGTAGCCTTAATGATCTCTACCGGCGAAATTTCCTTCTTCCGTACAAATTCCGACAGTGCATCGATGGTGGTAGACTCTAAATCAATCCCCCGCATTTCGTTCTCCTCCTGGGCTATATGAAAAAGCAGGCCCAACCTCGCCCAATTCCATTTCGTCAAGGGCCTTAATGCCCCTTAAAAGTTCACCAATCCGGGCGAGCATTTCCTCCGATTCCCCTTCATCCAGCTTTACCCCGGTCAACTCCTCGGAAATACCCCGCAGGGTTTCCTTGCTGATGTCTACCCTCTTCTTCATCATGAATCTTCCTCCATATCTCTAAGAAACTTCATGAGTTACATCATGGAACTAAGCATAAGTCCTTTAAAAATAGACGTTTTCTAAAACAGAGATTTATCTCCTCACTCAGCTCGGCTAAACGCTTATTTCAAATATGCTCCAAGCAATGGTTAGGACTATTCCCACCCCAATTAAGCAGCCGCTCATTTTCCCCATGGAAGAACTGAGAGGAGTCCTTGACTCCTCAATCCCGTGCTTTCTCAAATATTCTGCCATTCTCCCTTCAAATAATCCCGCAAATCCATCGGTAATTGCGTCTCCAACAGCGCCTCCGACAATTGCGCCAAGCACTCCAGCAAAACGTGTTCCTCCTAATGCCAAAATCCCTAGGATTCCCGTATCAATCGCCCCAAATACGATATCTGCACCAGTCGATCTTATCGTCCTACCGAAGATTCTTAATGGAATCCACGGAACAAGTCCTAAAAGAATTATTTGCTTATTGCTTTAGCTCCGCAATAACCATATAATATATTGTAAATATTAGAAAAAGGAGCTTAAGCAATGCAACAAAAGCCGGTGAATTTGATGGAATTTCAAAGGAAATTTCGAAC
>DAOVIU010000039.1 GCA_030673585.1 Pseudomonadota bacterium
CCGATGCGGTCCATAACCTGAGGGGCCTATCCGAAATCCTCAAGTCATTGCACCCCGGTGACCGGATCTCCATCACCTTCATGCGAGAGGAAAGCGAAATGACCGTGGTCGCTGAGCTCGTGGAGAAGTAGCATTGGAAGGAAAAGGAGATTTTTATCTTATTTTTTGCCAAAAGGAGCCATGCCGCCACGCGCAGTTGTCCCTTCGCCGGCCTCGGCCCTCCTACGGGTAGTCTTAGCCTGAAAACCCCATGCCTCGGCGCGGAAACGGCACGCCCATTATGGTGAAGAATGGGGAGGTCAAGAGGGCCCAAATTTTTCAAGGCCTTTTATAGATCGATGAGAAGAGGAGGAAGGTGAAGCTCAAGAGGTTCAAGGCCCCGACAAGAAAACAAGAGCCTCCGGTTCCGAACAAGGGGACGAGAAGGGAACCTGTGAAGAGGCCTCCAAGGCAAGCTCCCAGGTGATCGAAACTGTCGGTAATTCCAGCAACCCTACCTGTTCCCATTCCCAGTTCCGAGATTATCTTGTTCACCAGGGGAAATTCGACCCCCGTTAAGAACCCGATCACGGTGACCAAAATCATGAACAGATACTCCGATCCAAATGTAAGGGGACCGGGGAATCCCGTCTTGGCAACCGCCTTCAAGACATAGGGGAGAGCAACGGCATAAACAACGATCATCAATTCATTGGCCATCAAAATCTCCGTCCACCTTTTATACCCCCTCTGTATCATTAGGTTCATTCCATAGCCGCCGAATGCCAATCCGACCATGAAGAGGGCTACGATCAACCCAATCTTTTGGTAGACGTACCCGTAGACATTCTGGAAGGAAAAGATTATGACGATTTCGAGCGCCAAACCGGCAAATCCCGTAGTTGTAATGGCGAACAAACAGTTGAAGGTCAAATGCCTGTCCATCTTCTCCTTGTTGAAGTAGACATACGTTGCCCTTATGGCGAAAAAGATGGACAGTGGGAGGATGAACCACCACATTTGTGCCCGGGCGACTTTTTGCAAAATGCCAAGTGAAGACTTCTCCCTGCCGCCCGAGAATATGGCCCATAGGACGAGGTTATAGAAATAGGTGATGGGCTTCAGGTCCGTATTCAACGGCATGGGTTCCATCCGGTTGAGGGCATTCCTGATAAACCTCACTCGATCGGGCGGAAGCAACATTTGGAAATGGTAGTGGCTGAAAAATGGGGTACGAACGCCTCGTTGCACGTACCTCGAGGCGAGGATTCGGGTATCGGAAGTTGTAATGCCTGGGACGGATGTAGCGAAGAAATAGTTGACATCGCCCGGCGTTACCAGGACATAGGGGAAAACCGCGAGGAGGGTTTGATAAACGGATCCCGTATAATCTCCGACTTCCCGTCCTATGTAGTTCACCCCCGCGCTCACGCTTGTCACCAGGATGCCGTCTTTTTTCAACCTCTTCCGGGCCTCCCGGAAAAAATCCACGGTGTAGAATCGATTCAGCATCGCCGTTGAGGGATCGGGGATATTCAGGATGATCATGTCATATTCCCCTGTATTCTCCTTAAGGTACCGTCTCCCATCGGAATAATGAACATGGACTCGTTCATCGCTCAACGCCTCCTTGTCCTCGGGGGGAAGGTACTTGTAGGTGGTTTTGATAAGCTTTGGGTCGAGCTCCACAAAATCGAGCCTTTGAACGGGATGCTGCAGCATCTCCTTGAGAATACCCTCTGCTCCACCACCGATGAGCAATACATGCTGGGGATTGGGGTGTTGAGTTAGGATGAAGTGAGCGAAGGTAGCCGAGTAGTATTCATCAGGAAAGGAGGAAATGTATTGGCCATTTCCATATATGTTGTATTGATCGGCTTCAAAGGCAACGATGATATTCTGATACCTGGAATCCCTTGAATCGATCAGTTCTATCCCTTTGCTGAATGTATGCCACCTCTTAAGCACGGTAAATGCGTTGATTTTCGTTAGAGAATGGGAGAGAAACAGGTAACCGTAAGAAATGATCAAGGCGAGACATAGCCCTCCCAGGATCCTCGCCGCGGGTTTTGACTTTAATGTGAGGGACAAAGCCAGGGCATTTGCCAGGATGAGAAGGGATAGTATTCCCATGATTTGGAAAGGGTTTAAGAAAAGAATCAAATAGAAGGTCATAACCAATCCACCGATGATGCTGCCCACGGCCTCCAGGATATAGACCCAGCCAATCCCGACTGCTGATTCGCCTCCCAGTTCAACATATGCTTTGCACGCAAAGGGGAATATGAAACCGATCAAAAAGCTGAACGGTGAGATAAAAATCATGGAAGCACCGAACATGAAGGGAAAGGGGATGAATTCGCCCGGGAGAATGGCGAAGACCTCCCTTGTGATCCTGGTCAGGTAGATCAAGGGAGGGAGAATCGTGGACACGAGGATGAGCAGGATGACCAAAATAGATAGGGAATGCAGGAAGTTGAGGCGTGCTTTGCTTCCGACCCACGCCCCGAGTGTGATCCCAGCCAACCAACTGGCGAAAATCATTCCCAGGCAGAGTTCATTTCCGTAGAATACAACGAGAAACTCTCGAATGAAAAGGACCTGGGCTATTATGGCGAAGGCCCCCATCCCTATAAAGGCGCTGATCAAGGGAAGCTTTTTCATGGACTTCCCTCAATATGTTTCCGCCCGGCTTTCATCGGCTGGTTCTCCACTTTGTCCATCTCCGATAGCGAACCCGATCCCCAATCACCGGAGGGATTCTCATAGGGGAAGGATGAAAATACATACTCATTTCGTGAAAATCAGTTATACTATACTATGATTTCCTAGTAAAATGGTAAGGTATTTTAGCATGGGATCTATGGTCACCCTCATGCGTGATCCCAATATCACTACGCCGAGCGGACGGGTGAATGGACAGGTGGTCGTTCGCGTGATCCATAGGGGAATGATGGCACTAACCGGTAAGAAGTCTGCCTCTCTAGCGTGGGCGAGCCTTTTTGGCCCAAAGGATGTCGTGGGGATAAAGGTCAACTGCCTGTCGGGGAAGAGAATGTCGACGCATCCACAGCTGGTGAATGCGATTGTACAGGGGCTGAAATTGGCGGACGTGCCCGATGAGAGGATCATCATATGGGATCGGACCAACAGGGACCTGACGATGGCTGGTTTCGGCATAAACGTCAGGAGAAGGGGAGTGAAATGTCTCGGGACAGATGTAGTTGGATACGAGGAAGAGCCCGAGATAAGGGGATCGATCGGAAGCTGTTTCAGCCGGATCCTGTCCACGTATTGTACCGCCTTGATAAATGTCCCCGTATTGAAAGACCATGACTTGGCTGGAGTAACCCTGAGCCTGAAGAATTTCTACGGTGCCATCCACAACCCAAATAAATACCATGACAATAATTGTGACCCTTACATCGCTGATCTGAATACCCACCCCTTCATTGAGGGTAAGTTGAGGCTCATTCTATGCGATGGTATTGAAGCCCAGTACAACGGCGGGCCGGGTTATAAACCCCGGTGGCGATGGAATTTTTCCGGGCTGATCATGAGTTTGGATCCGGTTGCGGCAGATAGCGTTGGGGCAAAAATCATTGAAAAAAAACGAAATGAAATGGGGTTTCCCTCCCTGAGGGAAGCGGGGAGGCCTCCAAAATATATCACAACCGCGGCAAGGAAGGGTCTGGGCGAGGGTGATTTATCCAAGATTGACATATTGGAACTTTAGTGTTGGGAGGGTAGGGCGATGACCTTCTCCTTTTCGAGAAGGGAATTCTTGAAAGTGGTCGCTGGGTCCATGTGTTCCACAACCATAGCTTCCGAAGGCTTGGGGCATAGCGGAATTTTGGGATATATGGGTGGATCAGAGGCCCGTGCTGATGAACTTCCGTTGAAGGAGTCCATGTACTACAAGAAATTGGAGAATCTCAGAATTGAGTGCGAGATCTGTCCGAGAAAGTGCAAGGTGGCAGATTTAGAAAGGGGGTACTGTGGGAACAAGGAGAATAGGGATGGGAAATATTATACCTTGGTCTATTCAAGGCCATGCTCTGTGCACGTGGATCCCATCGAAAAGAAACCCCTGTTCCATTATCTACCGGGAACACCGGCGCTTTCCATCGCCACGGCCGGGTGCAATATCGAATGCAAGTTTTGCCAAAACTGGCAGATCTCTCAGTTTCGGCCCGAGCAGGTAAAGAACTTCGACCTGCCCCCTGAAGAGATTGTTCGGCTGGCCAAGGAACACAAGGCTCCGACGATAGCCTATACGTATTCGGAACCCGTTGTCTTCTACACGTACATGTACGATACGGCAAAGTTGGCCAAGCAAGAGGGGATCGGGAGCGTCATGATATCCAACGGATATATTACCGAGGAGCCCCTTGTTGAACTGTGCAAACAGTTGAGTGCGGTTAAGGTCGATTTGAAGGCTTTTACGGAGAAATTCTACAAGGAGATCTGCAGCGGAGAGCTGAAGCCCGTCTTGGAAGGGCTTGAGACGTTGAAGAAAATAGGGATTTGGTACGAGATCGTTGTCTTGATCGTCCCTACATTAAACGATGGCGAGCAAGAGATCAGGGAGATGTCGATGTGGATCAAGGATCATCTCGGGAGCGAGGTCCCCGTCCATTTCTCCCGATTCTACCCCACCTACAAGATCAAGAACCTTCCGCGTACCCCCGTTAAGAGCGTGGAGAAGGCCCGGAAAATCGCTATGGAAGTGGGATTAAAGTATGTGTATCTTGGCAATGTCTTCGGCCATGAGGGGGAGCATACATACTGCCCAAGCTGCGGCAAGGTTGTTATCAGAAGGATAGGATTTAAAATATTGGAACAGAACATGGAAGATGGGAAATGTAGATTCTGCAAATACCCTATCGCAGGCGTCTGGAGCTAGAAGGATGTCCATCTCCTCCCCGTAATGGATTAGATCCCTCCCCCCTCGAGCCCTGCGAGAACCGATAAATAGCCGCTTAACGTGGGGCCCCAAATTTCAAAACGGTTCCACAAAAATCCACATTTTCCCGCCGCACACATCCCCGCCCCTGGTACCCAAATCGTCCGTGAGGTCTATTTCCAAAAGCTCGGGTTTCCTGGTGGTGAGGATACAACGGAGGGCAGCGCTTCGGACAGTATTCTCTCCACATCCTCCGCCCACGGATCCGAACGTAGCACCGTCCGCGCAAACGATCATCTTAGCGCCTATCTCACGCGGGGTGGAACCGAGGGTTTCGACGATTGTGGCGAGACAAGCCGGTATGGCCTGATCTCGAAGCTCTACGAGTTTTTCGAAGATCTCTTGGTCGGTCATTTGAAACCTTTTCCGGCAGCTCGTAAGGCCCGCGCCTCCGCATGGCCTTGCCTCCGAATGCATACAAGCTCGGCCACGATGGAGAGTGCAATCTCCTCCGGTGATTCGCCCCCGATGGGAAGGCCAATCGGAGTAAAGACTTCCCTCAGGGGCTCCGTGGGAATCCCCTCTCGGCCCAGCATCTCGAGGACGAATTGAACCCTCCGACGGCTTCCGATGAGACCGACGTAAGCTGTTTCCTTCCGCACTATCTCAGCGAGGCACTCAGCGTCGTGCTCGTGGCCACGCGTGATCACGACAGCATAGGTAGAAGGGCCGAGACGCATATTGCGCAGGGCAACGATGAAGTCCTCCACTATCACTTCACAGTCGGGAAAACGGGACGGATGAGCAAAGTCGGGACGATCGTCGAGCACTGCCACGCGAAATCCGACTTTGCGGGCAAAGTGAGCGAGGGGTATGGCTATGTGACCTGCCCCGCACACGAGGAGCTTGGCCTCGCCCGAGAGGACATCGAAAAAAACTCTAACCCGGCCTTCAATTTCAATGGTGCGGCTTTTCCTATCCCTGAGAACCTCTAGGGCTTGAGCACGCAGCCTCGGGTCTAGTTGTGCTAATTCAGTTTCCCATTCCATTGATCCATCGGCCAGTACGATCGCCTTCCGGCCGGTTGGGATATCCCGGTTACGGGAGAAAACGACAGTAACAAGACAGAAGGTTTCTCCTCTTTCCACGAGTTCTCCAACCCGGGCCATAAGGTCCATCAGTACCTCCGCGGCAACCGAAACAACAGTACTACAAGTTTTTATACATTTCAATTGTGGTTTATTAGGCGATGTATCAATTCCAGCGCTTACGGACTCAATGGACGAGGTGAATCCCAATCGGTGCTTTGTTGGGGGTGATCGCTCGCTTCAGCCGATTTGAATGCCATATCCACGATTCATGCACTGAATGCGGTCGGTGCACTGCCAATTGTTTTCACGGACAAGGCGAACCCCCGCCTAAAGCATGGATCAAATCAGAGTGTCTGGTCTTCAGATCAAAATCCCATTCGTCCAGCCAATTTTGATCAAATCAATTCGCCTCGGATCGCTGACCCCTACGTTATGTTTAGCCTCGGCGTACGCCACATGGTGGGTGAGTTTCGGAAAGGACGTGTCTTCACCGAAATAATCCCGGCGTTTGGCTGAAAGCAACCGCACGCCGATGGCGTCCACTGCGACGGGATCAGAGGAGATAAGGAGGCCCTTGTAATCCCACACGTATTTGGGGTTGTAGTGGTGGGAACCACGGCCGTGAAAGAGCGGTCGGAGGACGACGAGAACATTGAGGCTTGTCTTATTCTTCACAATGGGTAGGGTCCATATGCGTCCGAGGTTTGCACAGGCATTTGGATGATATCTGAATGGTAGCGACACGAACATGATATAGTTTTTCAAACACCCGCCTATGCCTGCCCAGTGGTGCGTACGCAATGGACGCACATTGATCAGCCTCGTGCAGTCGGCCAGCCGCCTGCGCGCGCCTCGGTCGTCCATTCGGATTCTGTTCTCGGGAACCCCCGAGTCAATGAGGCGCCGCCATAGTGCACCTTCGACTTCCTTCGGGGTCGGCAGGTATGTCCATACGTTGCTCTTGATACCGACGAGGTCATTTGGCCGGATCAGTTGACGCCAGGCCTCGACGGTATCATCAATTCCCAGCAAGGTTTTCACCCCTTCATCCAGCATGTGCTGAATAACCTGCGCATTTGGCCTGTGGTTCTCGTTCAAGGAATCTGGGTGACGCACCAATACGACCGTGGAGCGCTTTTCAGATCTCGGGTTCCCTTCCGCTATCACATGAGTTCCCAACACGGTTGCCGCAGCCGTAAACGCGGTGCTGCGCAAAAAATCGCGGCGGGTGAATACATGTTTCGCCTCTTTCATCGTCTCACCCTCAGTTTCGCACGCTGTGCCTCTAAGAGAGAGCGTGCCCATCCTTCAGAAGGGACATCAAGAACGACCGCGACAAAGGTGGAATATACATCCGCTGCCGTCCATGTGCCATTCTCAGTCCGAACAATCTTCGATTCTCCTGCATCTGGCATGTAAGCATTCAGAAAACTTCCGAAAGCCCTTTTTGCATGATGTGTCGATGGATATTTCACCAGCAGCAAATATGGCTTCCCCTCTTTGCCAGAATATCTCGCGAGCACCGCTTCAGTATGCGAGTCGAGATGGAGAATATTTTCATCGGCGATATAGTAGTTGAGGTTCAGTATGTTGTGGTCATGAAAATAGCGGATGGAACGTTCGATCAGCCCCTTTTCGGGTAGAAATGAAAGCAATTGAGGCTTGCCCCCGATTGAGTGAATAACGTCTGCAGCTGCTCTAGCAAGGGAAAGAACAGTTCTCCTGCTTTGCCGTGTCTC
>DAOVIU010000185.1 GCA_030673585.1 Pseudomonadota bacterium
CGTGGCACTCCATGCAAGGGGTAAACGCGAGTTGGGAGATGATAATCTTCTCGGTTTTTGCCCCTTGCTCCTCTGCCCCTTTGAACATCTCTTCCAACAGTATGTCTGTATTGCCTCCCCGCCTGGGACTTCCGGAAAGTCCGAGGATTTTCACCTGTTTCTCCATTCCGTGATCTCTCCGGTTGCAGCTGGTTTATCCGTAATTTCTCGAACAATCTCGAACAATAATGTTTTTATATAATAAGAAATCGATACGGAACTTTCAAGCAACGGGGATTGGGGCGATTTCATAGGTTTCTGAAGAAGGCCTTTGTTCCTTCGCGTATTTTGTCGGAGGGAGGCGCTCTTGGTATCCCGGCTCATGAAGATGGAAAAAGCGGAGTAGGTGAGTCTCCCATCGTTACTTCTGGACGGTTAGATACCGCTCTAGGCTTCCCAACTTCTTCTCACCGATCCCCCTGACGCCCTTCAATTCATCGATTTCGCGAAAGCCTCCTTTTTCAGATCGGTATCGGATGATTCTTCGCGCCAACCGGGGGCCGATGCCGGGAATGAGGGTCAGATGTTCTTCCTCTATTTCATTGAGATCTAAGGGGACGGAAAAGACGATACACGTATTCGGCTCCATTCGGGCTACCTTGACGATGAGGATATACTCTTGGATCCTCATCACGATGATCTTGGAGCCGGAGTTCAGGCTGTTAGTGAGGACCTGGGGATTCGCAATGTTTCCCCCTTCGGCTCCCCCCGCCTCGAGGAGGACTCGTTTTACGGGTACCTGTCCCGGGAACGAGTAGATGCCCGGATTACGAACCTCCCCTATGATCTCGACGGAGACGTTCAATGGATTCCTTTGGAGGGCAGCGTCAGAAGACGGTCTCTCAGATAGGGTCGTAAAAAGTGAGGCCAAAAAAAGCAGCGATGCCAGGCAGAGGAGAAGCCAGCCCTGTTTAGGTGAATAGGTCCTCATGGAGTTGGCGTCGTATCGTCTTTGGTAGGAACCTTCTTATCCAATTGGAAGGCGTCGTGCAGTACCCTTACCGCCAGTTCGGTGTACTTCGATTCGATAACACAGGAGATCTTGATTTCCGAGGTGCTGATCATCACGATGTTGATCCCTTCCTTTGCCAGAGCCCCGAACATAGTAGAGGCAACCCCGGAATGACTTCTCATCCCCGTTCCCACAATGGACACCTTGGCGATATTCTCATCCGTATTGATGTGTTTAGCGCCTATTTCCCGGGCGATTTCCCTTACGATGTTCGTCGCCTTGTGGAGATCGCTCTTGATCACGGTAAAGGTGATATCGGTGAGGCCTTCTTCGCTCACATTTTGAATAATCATGTCCACGAGGATGTTGGCATCCGCGATACCACCGAAGAGTTTATGGGCGATTCCGGGCCTGTCGGGAACCTTGGTGATGGTAATCTTGGCCTCATTCTTATCGCAGGTGACACCTGAGACGACGACATTCTCCATTTCTTCATCCTCCTGGCAGACCAAAGTCCCGATATTATCGTTGAAAGAAGCCCTGACGTGGACGGGAACCTGATATTTCTTTGCGAATTCAACCGCTCTTATTTGCAGGACTTTGGTCCCCAAGCTGGCCATTTCCAGCATTTCATCATAGGAGATTTTTTCCAACTTTCTCGCCCTTTCACATATGTTGGGATCAGTGGTGTAAACACCATCCACGTCGGTGAAGATTTCGCAAATGTCTGCCTTGAGAGCTACAGCCATGGCCACTGCCGTTGTGTCCGATCCACCGCGGCCCAGGGTGGTGATGTTATCCGCATCATCGACACCCTGAAAACCCGCCAAGACGATAATCCTTCCCGCCTTCACGTCCTTCAGGATTCTTTCGGAGCTCACATTGATAATCCGAGCCTTGCTGTACGCACTATCGGTCTGGATCGGCACTTGATGTCCAAGGTAGGACTTTACCTCATGGCCCATCGACTTTATGGCCATGGAGAGCAGAGCTACGCTTACCTGCTCGCCGGTGGAGATCAGAACATCGAGCTCCCTTGCATCGGGGGAAGGGCTTAATTCATGGGCGAAGTTGATGAGCCTGTTCGTTTCCCCCGCCATAGCTGAAACAACGACGACGACATCATTGCCGGCTTCCTTGGCCCGAATTACCCTTTGCGCGACGTTTGTTATCCTTTCGATGTCACCAACCGATGTGCCGCCGTACTTTTGAACGATCAAGGCCATGTTTTCCCTGACTTCACTGCGTTAAAAGAGGATGGGTTGTTAATTCTCGGGCGTTACCGGGGACGCTTAACCGTTCATTGCTTGCCGCAACGTGGTTCTCATGGTTGCCAGTCGGCTATTTCCCCCACGATATCCCGGTAGGGCTTGCCGAGCCCCGTGATCCTGAATTTCCGCCGGTTTTCACCGAGGTGTGTAATTTCGACCATTAGGCGCTTTTCGGGCAGCAGCGGAAGGATCTTTTCGGCCCACTCGATGACGGTTACCCCTTCACCGTAAAAATATTCCTCGTATCCCAATTCCTCTATCTGGTCGGTTCCTTCCAGCCGATACAGATCGAAATGGTTGAGGGGAATTCTCCCGGGATATTCGTTGATGATGGTGAAGGAAGGACTGGTTACGTAGTATCGGTTATCGACCCCCAATCCCCTCGCCAACCCCTTGATTAGGTGGGTCTTGCCCGTGCCCAATTCCCCGCAAAGGCCGATTATACAGCCGGGTTGCAGCATCTCCCCGATGAATTGCCCGAGTTGAATGGTCCCTTCTGGACTGGATGTGCATACAATGACCTTTTTTCGACCGAGGCCCTTTGTTATCCGCCTTACCATGTATCCCTAGAGAAATAGATCGGAATTTACTATAAAAAAAAATGAAGGGAAATGCAATATCCCGAAAAACGGAAACCTCGTCGGTTTCAGGAGAACATTCTCGTGCGTGGGCGCGAGGTGTTGAAGGGTGAGTTGCCCACCGAGGGCGAAGCTTCCCCTCCGAGCAGTTGGCCAACTTATGTAAGAGGAGTGGAAAAGAAGGAGGGGGTTAGGCCTTGCCCTCGAAGTCATCGGGGTTAAGATTCTCCATCCATTCCTTTAAACGATCGGGGAGCTCCCGACCCTCTTTGTCGAGTACAGCGCTCTTCGTTCGATGGAGGACATCCTCCTCGACAAAAATCGGCGCCCCCGCACCGAGGGCAATGGCAATGGCGTCGCTGGGCCTGGAGTCGATGACGAGCTCACCTTTGTTCGCCTCGATGTAAATCAAACCGTAATAGGTATTTTCCTTGAGGTCGTTGACAACTACATGACTGATTTTGCAATTGAGGGCGTCAATGAGGCTCCGGATGAGATCATGGGTCAACGGCCTATTGGGAGTTGTCTTTTTGAGCTTGAGGGCTATGGCGTTGGCTTCGAATGGGCCGATCCAAATGGGGAGGGCATGCTTATTTTCTCCATCCACCAAGAAAACCACAAACCCGTTTGAGGACGGATCGAATGTCAGAAACTTCACCTTCATCTCTATTAACATTTTCCCCTCCCTCTAGCCATAGTATCCCACTGCCGCGTCTAAAATCAAGTTTTTTCGTGTAAGGGCGGATCATAGCCCTTTGACCGTAACCCAGGTATCCTTATCCCCATAGAAGCAATCTCGCGAGATGGATGTTTTGGCAGCTCTTTGGAAGCGAATTGTGCAAGAACTATACCAATCAACGTCGGGACGCCCCACGTCCATGAGGGTCTCCCCCATAACTGGGTAATTCTTATAGAGGTCCTCCCATTCATCCTTTCCTTCGGGATAGAGGCCGAAATTCCTGAGGACATCGGTAATGACGAGTCGATTTCGAGTGAGGGTGGCTTGAACCTCATACCATTTCGCCAGCGAGGATTCCAGCATGGTTATTCCGATATATCCAGCACTTTCACCTTCGGCCAAGGATTTTATTCCCCTCTTAATGAAGGTGATCATCCCCTTAATTCCCTCAGGAGGTTCGCTAACAAAGACATCGAAGGCATTATGGAGGGGATGGGGAAGGGGCTGGCTGAGGTCCAATTCCATGGTTTCGATATTGATGCTGAGCTCCCCCGCTTTTTCCTCGGTAAATCGAAGGATCCGTTTATCGATGTCCAGAACCAGAATCCTTCGAGACATTCCCAATATCCCCAGATAGAGTCCAAAAAGGTCATCATCGCCAATTAAGAGGATTGAACAGTCCTCCAAGTCTCCCCTTTCATACATAAAGGAGGCTTTCAAGGCGAGATCCGGGAATGTAATCAATCCCTGATTATAGTTGGGATCAGGCATAGGTCTCTCAGTGAGCAGCGAGGTAAATCGGCGGAGCGTTTTGCGGAAGATCCCTTCCACGATGAGGCCTTTTCCATTGCAGGATTTGCACCTCAAGTCAATTCGAGCACGGTAATTTCCGTCTTCCACTAGGCGAAATTTTTTGGTGGATTCCTGGAAATGGATTTTCCCTCCGGCCATGAGCCTCCTGATCGTCTCGACCAGGACGGAGAGAGTCGAATCTTGAAGGGCCGCCAACTCCCAAAAGGATTTGGGGTTTTC
>DAOVIU010000301.1 GCA_030673585.1 Pseudomonadota bacterium
CCTCAAGAAGCCCACCATCCTCTTGATCTCACCCGATGAGACCAAGGCGCCATGAACCCGCTTCAACTTCGAACTACCTGGGGGTAAGAAGAGCATGTCCCCCATCCCCAGGAGGTGTTCTGCGCCAATGGTATCCAAGATGGTGCGGGAATCGACTTTGGATGAGACCTGACAGGAGATCCGGGCGGGAAAGTTGGCCTTGATGATTCCCGTCAAAACATCGACCGAAGGCCTCTGGGTGGCCAGAATGAGATGGATTCCCACTGCCCTGGCCATCTGGGCCAATCGTGTGATGGATTCCTCTACCTCCCTCGATGAAATGATCATCAGGTCGGCTAGTTCGTCGATAACCACAAGGATATAAGGGAGTTTTTCCCCCGCAGCTGCCTCCGGCGTATTCCCCTGGGCATCAGGCGTCCCCTCCCTCATCTCCGTTTCGATTGTTCGATTGTACAGCTCGATATTCCTTGTGCCCCTGTTGGCAAGGAGAGAGTATCTTCGTTCCATCTCCTCGACAAGCCACATCAGACCCGTTGCCGCTTTCTTGGGGTTTGTAATTACAGGGAGCAGGAGGTGGGGAATATCCTCGTAAGCGGACAGCTCCAGCATCTTGGGGTCGATCAAGAGGAACTTTACGTCATCTGGGGTAGCCCTGAGGAGAATGCTACAAATCATGGAATTGATGGATACGCTCTTACCGGAACCCGTTGATCCGGCCACCAGGAGGTGGGGCATTTTGGCCAAATCAATGACGAAGGGGTTCCCCGAAATATCCTTTCCCAATGCCAGGGTTAGTTTGGACTCAGATGTTTTGAAGGCCTCCGAATCGACTATCTCCTTTATGTAAACTGTCTCCCTGAGGGCATTGGGAATTTCAATTCCCACTACTGACTTCCCCGGTATGGGGGCCACGATGCGAATGCTGATCGCGCTCAAGGCCAAGGCCAGATCATCCGCAAGGTTGACGATTTTGTTTACCTTCACGCCGGGGGCTGGTTCGAACTCATAAACGGTTATGACGGGACCTGGCCTCACTTGCATTACCTGTCCCTCTACGCCATAATCCATCAATTTCTTCTCGAGGATTCGGGAGTTCATCACCAGACTCTGTTTATCAATGGTCACTCTCTTTACCTCCCCCGAATCCAAGAGGGACAGGGGTGGGAGGTGAAACCTTTCCTTGGGTTTTATGAAGTTAAACTCCTCCTGTTCAAATTTCGCCTTCCCCTCGGTCCTGCTGGGAGGCTCTACCACAACGGGTTCCGAGAGGTTACGGTCTCCTTTTCTTTGCCTCCGCTCCGCGGAAACCTCCCTGATCCTGCGAACCCGTTCCCTCCGAATCATCATCAAGAGATTCCATCTTCGAACTCCTGCTTTGAAGAGCCCCACCAATCTGTCGATCAAGGAGACGAGGGAGAGCCCCGTACTGAGGGATATGGCCACAATAAAGACCACGAGGACGATTATAGAGGCGCCTGGGAGGTTGAAGTACCTCTCCAAAAGCCGAGAGGAAAGATCTCCTAAAACCCCCCCTGCAAGGATCTTACGGCCAAAAATCCGGATTGTATCAACTTCCAAGCCCAAGCCCGTAGCAGTGGAGAGGATGATGAGCAGAAAACCCACCCCCTTTCCATAGCTCATTCCCACGGACATGGGCAAGAAGAGGAAGCAGGCCAGTGTTCCTATGGCCAGGGGAATCAAATATGAGGTGAGGCCCAGGCCTTGGAGGAGAAGATCGCTCAGATAGGATCCCACGATGCCGCCGAGATTATGAATCACCTTAACCCTTGTTGCATGAGAGACGTTAAAGGATGGATCGGAGGGATGATAGGATATGAGGCTGAGCACCGTAAAGATGGCGATTGCCAATAGAATGATCCCCGGGATCTCCCTTTTCAGGCTTCTCCTGGAGGTCGAAGAAAGCTTTTCCATACTATCCCCTATCCGCTGTTAAATTCCTCTCTATGGTCTCCCTGACCTTTTCCATCAGGACATTCCTCTCCCTCAATGAAAAGGGTGTGGTTTGGATCGCTCTATCAATGCTGACTCGAACCTCGCCGGGTCGGACCCTCATGGAGTCCCTCGGCATTACATCCCGGCTCCCATTGATCGTTATGGGGATGATGGGAACCCCGGATTTAAGGGCCAGGGTAAATCCGCCCCTCTTAAAGGGTTGGATAGATCCATCACGGCTTCGGGTTCCCTCTGGGAAAATGACCACGGAGACCCCTCCTTTGATTTTGCTCGCTGCTTTTTCGATGCTCTCCAAGGCCTTTCTCCTCCCGGATCGGTCAATGCTGATATAGTTGGCGGCCCCCATCGCCCATCCCAGGATAGGAATTGAAAACAGCTCCTTTTTCGCAATCCACCTAAACTGGACGGGCAGGCAACTCAGTAATGCAAAAATATCATAACTGCCCTGATGGTTGGACATATAGATATATGGCGTTTCCCTGTCGAGATGTTCCAATCCCCTCACCTTGACCCTTACCCCACTGACCAATAGTTGTATCTTCGCCCACCATCTGGCATAGTGGTGGATGATATTGCCGTTGCGATCAAAGGGAAAGGTGATGAAGACCAATGTACTCAGGCCTACGGTGCTGATGACGATACTGATCCAGAGCAAAACCCAACGGATCATTTAGGCCTCTATCCTTTCGATAATTTCCGCAACCTCCCCCTTGATTCGATCATCGATATCATACGCGGAAACCCCCTGCCTGTCCGCTTGCAGGATCTTGGGGTTGAAACTGAGGTATCCAATGATCTCGAAATCGGAGAGGTGCTTCTCGATGATCTTACGATCCTCCTCCGTCGTGATTTTGTTTCCCACTATCAGGACCTTCTTCACCCCCAAATCGGTAGCCAATTTTCTGATCTGTTTCGTGGTACCGATGGAGCGAAGCCCCGGCTCGACAACTACAATGAGGGCATCCACATATTCGGTGGATCCCCTGCCTAAATGCTCCAACCCGGCTTCCATATCCACGATGACAACTTCATCTCTCCCGACGAAAAGATATCGCATCAAGCTCTTTAAGAGCACGTTTTCAGGGCAGAAGCATCCTCCGCCACCCTGGGGGATGCATCCCAATAGAAGCAGTTTGACCCCTCGAAAGGATACACCGAATTCATCGGGGATATCATCAACC
>DAOVIU010000319.1 GCA_030673585.1 Pseudomonadota bacterium
CTTCGCTTCGGTGCTTCAGAAGTGACCCCTTCGGGGTCCCGGGGAATGCTTCCCCCTTCCGGTCTCTCAAGGACCGGCTTTCCCCTTCCTGCTGACCCTCGATGGGTACCCCACTTCTCCAGCAGATTACGCTCATGGACAACGGTGTCCGCTTATGAAAAATAAAACCCCAATTGTTTCTTCGCTTAGTCGGAAACCACCCTGAATCATTGGAAAGATCGACGATCGACTTCTTGACAAACGCCGTGTAGTTATTTTAGGTTATGCCCCATGACGAAGAAGCTCATACTTGCTTCCTCATCGCCGAGGAGGCAGCAGCTTTTGCGACAAGTCGGGCTTGACTTCGATGTGGTTCCCAGCGAGGTAAAGGAGGATTTCGTCGATGGGGAAAGCCCGCAAGATCACGCGATGCGGTTGGCCGAGATTAAGGCCCGTAAAGTGGGGAAGACAAACCCCAATCGGTGGGTGATCGGGGCGGATACCGTCGTTTCCATCGATGCGACGATTTTAGGAAAGCCGCGCACGGATCGGGAGGCATACGGGATGCTCAGCATGTTAAGCGGGAAAGATCACCTGGTCGTCACGGGGGTATCCGTTTGCCGTGGGGCGAAGGGGGGTGGGAAGACCATAGCGGTCGAGACCTCGGTGAGGATAAAAACCCTCAATCCCACTGAGATCAACTGGTATATCGGGACGGGGGAACCGTTCGATAAGGCCGGAGGGTATGCCATTCAGGGAATGGGGGCCTTCATGGTTCAACGGATTGAGGGTTCGTATACCAATGTAGTGGGCCTTCCTCTCTGTGAACTTCTGGAGGTATTGGATCATTTGGGGGCTGGAGATCTATCGAGAAGAATACGAACCCCCGCGCCTCAGTTTTAGGAGTTTGGTTGAGATGCCATCGATAAGGGATAATCTGTCGAGGGTTTTGGAACGAATGGATCGGGCGGCGACAAGGGCAGCCCGTGATCCGGGGGAAATTAAATTGGTCGCCGTCTCCAAGACCGTCGAGATAGCTCGGATCAAGGAAGCCATCGAGGCGGGCGTAAGGATCCTCGGCGAGAATTACGTGCAGGAAGCCCGAAGAAAGATCGAGGAGATTGGTCACGAGATTCAATGGCATATGGTCGGACATCTACAAAGCAATAAGGCGAAATATGTCGTAACCCTATTCGACTATATCCACTCCATCGATGGGGTTTCGCTGGCCCGTGAAATAGACCGGAGGGCTGAACAGAGGGGAAGAGGGGTGAGGGCATTGGTGGAGGTGAACCTGTCGGGAGAAACCTCAAAATTTGGGATTGGCTCCGAGGGAACGGTAGACCTGATCCAGCAGGTGGCCGCCCTAAAACATATCTCCATCGAGGGCTTAATGACCATGCCCCCTTTTTTCGATGAGCCGGAAAAGGCACGTCCCTATTTTATCAAGCTTCGGGAGTTGAGGGATCGGATTCGGAAGGAGGGGATTGAGGGGGTTCGAATGGACGAACTCTCCATGGGCATGTCGGGGGATTTCGAGGCGGCCATCGAGGAAGGGGCGACAATGGTGAGGGTCGGGACGGCGATCTTTGGGGAGAGGAAGTACTGAGCAGAGGCAAGGAAAGATGTCCTTAGGCGGGATTACCCGGGCTCATGGGGTAAGAGCATGGGTCCTCATAACGTTTGAGTCCATGGCCTGAGGGTTTTCAGGAGGAGGGTTGAGGGGTATAGTCTCGAGGAGAGAAGTCTGGTTTCTCTTTTTTTCCCTTTCTCTCTTTTTCCTGTGGGCAGCGTGTGGGGAGAAGGGGCTTCCCGTTTCCTTCGACCGCATCGTCCCGGAGGTTATTAGGGATTTGCAGGCCTCAGTCCGGAAGGGAAGGGTGATTTTGCAGTGGTCACTGCCCAGGGAGAATACGGATGGGTCGGACTTGGTGGATTTGATGGGCTTCAAGGTTCTCAGGGGATACCTTGACGAGGAGTGCCCGGGTTGCCCTGATAGATTAGAGGCCATCGCCGAGATTGGCCTCGTTTCGGGCGAGAATTACTGGATCGAGGCCGGTAAGGTTTTCTGGGCCGATAAGGGCTTACGGCCTGGGAAGCAATACATATATAGGGTGTTAGCGGTTAATGGGAGGGGCCACTTCAGCCAGGAGTCCAACAGGGTTGAGGTACTGTGGGATAATCTCCCTCCTCCACCAAGGCAGGTCCGCGCCATGGCGGGTGATGGTATGGTGGAATTGAGCTGGGTTTCGGTGGAAGGAACTGCGGGATACAACCTCTATCGGAGCGGTAAGGGAGAGGATTTTCCGCTTAATCCCTTGAACCCGAAACCCATCGAGGATACGTATTATCGGGATACTCGCGTGGTGAATGAGAGGGACTATCGGTATGCGGTGAGAAGCGTGAGCAAGGCAGGAGAAACCCTGATCGAAGGGGGTAATTCAACCCCTATCACCGTGGCTCCGGTCGACCTCGTTCCTCCTTCTCGTCCAAGTGGTCTCGCGGCTTTTCCCCTTCCGCACGGTGTGGAGTTGAGGTGGAGTGCCAATCCCGAACCGGATGTCGTGGGGTATCGCGTCTACCGGAGAAAGGTACTAGGGCCGAAGTTTGAGAGGCTGACGGATGAAATTGTGGGGGAGAACCTCTATGTGGACAAGGAGGCTAGAAGAGGCGAGGAGTACGATTACGGCGTCACCGCCATCGATAGCGCACGGCAACAAAACGAGAGCCCTTTTTCGGAATTGGTAAGGGTAAGGTATACGTATATTCAATAGTCCCAGCCCTTCCGAGAGTCAACGGGGGAGTGCCATGCACTATTTTCAGTACAAAGATGGAGACCTCTATTGTGAGGAGGTGCCCATAGCGACTATAGCCGATCGGGTGGGAACTCCATTCTATCTGTACAGCCATAGGACCTTAGTCCGGCATTTCAAGGCCTTTGACTCAGCATTTGAAAAAGTGAGGCACTTGGTCTGCTACTCGGTGAAGGCCAACTC
>DAOVIU010000186.1 GCA_030673585.1 Pseudomonadota bacterium
AGGAGCTCCCTAAAACCAGGAAGGATTTGGGGTACCCTCCCCTTGTCACCCCTACCTCACAGATCGTAGGTGTTCAAGCCGTGCTGAATGTGCTGTTCGGCCGGTACAAATGGGTTGCCGAGGAGACCAAGGGCTACGTCTACGGGCTTTACGGTAGATCCCCGGTACCCATTTCCGAGGAGATCCAGAAAACCATCCTCAAGGGATACAAGAGGGGAGAAACTCCCATCACCTGTCGACCCGCCGACATCTTGGAGCCGGAACTGGAGAAAGCCAAGGAGGCAACGAAGGGTATTGCGAAAAATATTCAGGATGTCCTCATCTACGCGCTCTACCCGACAACGGGTATGCAATTTCTCAAGTGGAAGTACGGGCTCGAGCCGATGCCGGACAAGTTAAAGCCCAAAACGTTGGAGGACATCAAGCGGGAGGATGAGCTCATCGAGAAGGCCAAACGGGGTGAATTGGTGGAGCCCCCAAAGGTCGGATAGGTCCTGCTAGCGTACCTTCTTTCATAGGAGGCGGAGAGGGACAACGAAGGGTAATCTTCAAGGGGATGGGACAAGACCCATCCCCTTTTTCATTTGGCTGTATTGCTCATTCGCATGAGGGCTAGTATTCCACCTCATCCATACTTTCATAACCGTACATCACTGGACGGAGGTTCCCCTGATCCAGGTAGACATCACACTTGGGGCATAGAGGACGAACCCTTCCATCCTCACTGAAGACATATTTCACCTCCATGCTGCAAACCGGACATACTTTCTTGCCGAAAGACATAACCTGTCTCCTCCATCGATTTCGCCCCAACGGCCTATGTCCTATCATATTCCATGCCAATCCCCTCCCGAAAGCGTAGATTCGAAGCCCCAAACCCATCGTCACCATTATCACTTCTCTCTCCTTATCTAACCACGCCATTTGATCTTGCACTGGAGGAGGAAAAGTGACGAATATTGGTAAATTGGATGTCAAAAATTGCCATATTCCTAGACCTGTTTTTTCCTCGGTTCGATGCTCATTGTGGGACCCTTCCCGGGCTCTCCCCTTTCCGGGGGGATTCCATTACATAGAGGGGGGCATTTCCCTTCCGTTTGGCTGAGCCCATCGGTTTGCCCTCGGCGTGAGCCCGGTCGAACGCTCCATTCGGCATGAGCCTTTCGGCAGTGAGCTCAAGGCCGAACTGCTCATGGCCGAAGGCACAACGAAGCCCGATCACCCCCGATGTAACGCCCATTTCTTCAGAAAATTTGCCCCAAATAGCGGCGTTGCCTATGAACTGGGTAAACTCCGAGTTTTTTATCTTGACAAATTTATACAATTTGAACTAAAATAGAACTAATTTAATCTAAATGAAATAAAATGGAAAGGAAGATCTACCTAACCGTCAAGGAAGCATGTGAATTAATCCGGACCAGTCGTGTTACCTTACACCGGATGATCAGGAAGGGAATGGTTCCATCCTACAAGATAGGAGGGAAAAGGCTATTCAATCGGAAGGAACTAATCCAGTGGGTGAAGTCCCAGAGGGAGGGGAAAAGGGACGTTCCAAGGATTTCGAAAAAGGGGGCATGATGGCCATATTCATCATAAAAGACCGAAGAAGGTTTCCCCGATTCAACTGCTCACACCTGGCTTCCTATACTCGATTTGATGAAGAAGGGAGGCAATGTGAGGAGGAGAAGGTGAAAACCGTGGATCTTAGCCCCGAAGGACTGAGGATTCAAGCGTACTCCCCCATTCCGGCAAACGAGGTATTGGACTTAACGGTGGCCATAAGGGAGGAATTGTTTAACGCCCGGGGAAAGGTGATCCGTTGCGAACCCTCTGCCGATGGAATATTCACCGTTGGAATTGCCTTTTTGGAGGTGGACGAAGGGAATTTTCATATCTTATACGATTACTTTCAGGACATCCTCACAGGGAAAGGACGATCCACCACTAAATGAGAACTTTAATCTCTTCCTTACCCTTTTCAAGCTTTATTCCAACAGATGATCCACAACGGCTACAGAGGTATTCGTACTCATCCCCCTCAGGCAAGATCAAAAGCAACTTCTTCCTTACGGGAACCGCCTCCTTGCAATGGGGACAGTAGAGGGAAGTGGCCTCGAATTGTTCGTAGCCTTCAGGCGTGTTACCATCGAAATCCGTCAAGCGTAACCTCCTGCGTCGTCCTCTTGTTGTGAACCCCGTCATGTACGAAACTTAAATACCGAAGAGGTAAATGTCAAGGTTCTGACCGTTCCCGGTTGAAATAATGGTGGCATCTCAAAAGCGAACATCCGGAGGCGGATGATCTGGACGGACAAAAAAACGGAGCCCAAGTGAGCTCCGTTTTTTTGTCGCTTGCCGTAGGGATGCGAACTATTCCCGTTCATCGACTGGCCTTAGCGATGAAATCCCGCCATGTAAAACGTATTCTCCATAATTGACACTGGCGTTTTGCTTCACACAATTCTCGCACAGCCTGTTAAACCGATGCTTGAAGACAAAGGAACGATCACACTTCAAGCACTTTCTGGTGTCGCGCGAGTTGCGGGTGTCTCTGGCTAACATCGGATCCCTCCTCGGTATACCAACGAGTTGTTATGAATGTATGGCTCGATTACCATCCCCCAGCGCTATCGAGAGGTAATGGGGTATTTTTTCCCGAAAACGATGTCCAGAAAGGTTAGGACAGCGGCAATGAGAAAGAGAAAAAGGACCCATGGAATGTAAAGCCATTTGATAGTCTTCGGACGCATGGTATTGCATTCACAACCTTTCAAACAGAGTTTTAATGCATTTTTTGTGCCAATTCACCGGAAATCGCAGAAAATTGATACATCATGGGAATGCTATTGACCGTGCCAATGAGGCATCGACCGAACGGATGTCAAGGATTTACCGTTATCCCGAGGGATGAGGGAGCGCCTCAATTATGGACGGCGGTTCTTGAAGCGACTGCGGACAATTTGCTACCTTTATTTGTTACAGTAGTGTCGGGAAATATCAGAGACGCTATGACTATTTTTCGCGAGTTATGGTAGAAAGCTTAGAATCCCTTGCTTCTTATTGGGCCAAGTCCCCTAATCCCTTGCGGTGGAACTGTATATTCGTCTTGCCGCCTTGGTTGAAAACCTGGTGGAGGGAGTTTGGCTCCGAGGGGAATCTCTATCTATACGCCGCCAGACAAAGGGGGATCGTTGTAGGGATAGCTCCACTCTTTTTAAAGGGAGATGAGGCATTCTTCATCGGGAGCGAAGATCTGTGTGACTGTTTGGACTTCATCGTCGCACCGGGAAGAGAGCGGGATTTCTTCCATATCCTCCTTGACGATTTGAATAAGAAGGGAATCAGCAGCCTAAGGTTGAGGGCTTTGCGCCCCAATTCAACCGTGCTCACGTATCTTGTGGGCATGGCACGGGAAAGGGGATACCACGTCTCCTGTGCGGTGGAGGATGTTTCCCTGGAACTTGATTTGCCCCCTACCTGGGAGGAATATCTGGGAATGCTGAACAAGAAGCAGCGCCATGAAGTGAGGCGAAAATTACGGAGGATACGGGAAGCAGGGCAGGTAAACTACCGCACTGTTGAAGATAGCGGGGATATTCCTGAGGCCATGGAGATCTTTCTCGAACTCTTTCGGCAAAGCAGGAGGGATAAGGGGGCATTTATGAATACCCAGAGGGAATCCTTCTTCAGATCGTTGGCAAAGGCTATGGCTCAAGCCCGACTCCTGAGGCTTGGCATTTTGGAGCTCGAATCGTCGCCCATAGCAGTAGTTATGTGCTTTGACTACAATAGTAGGGTGTACCTTTACAACAGCGGCTATGATCCTCAATACGGGTCCCTAAGCGCGGGATTGATTTCCAAAATCCTCTCCATCAAGGACAGCATCGAGAGGGGCAGGGAAACGTTCGACTTTTTGAAAGGATCTGAGGATTATAAATATCGATTGGCGGCCAGGGAAATTCCCCTTCACGGTTGTCAGATAGTCATGAAATGAGCAACGTTATACCGTTTTCATTGAGGTTTTGGGGCGACAAAAGGGAAGTTGAGGGTGAAGTATGAAGATAGCCATGCTGAGCGTTCACAGTTGCCCGCTGGGAAGGCTGGGGGGGAAAAACACCGGCGGCATGAGCGTCTACATCCGAGAACTCGCCCGTGAGCTTGGAAGGCGAGGGCATCTAGTAGACATTTATACCCGGGCCCACGAGTCGGTGCATCACCAGATTGTAGAATTCGGTCCAAATGCTCGAATCATCCACCTCAAGGCAGGAGAAGATGAGGATATAGAAAAGCTGGCGATCTACCCGCACCTCGCTGATTTCGCCCGGGACCTGGAAGAGTTCAGAAAACACAACGGGCTTCACTATGACGTGATACATAGCCACTACTGGCTTTCGGGGCGGGCTGGCAAATGGATACAGCAGTGGTGGAATATTCCCCATATCACCATGTTCCATACCGTGGGTGCGGTGAAGAATGCCATCGCCAAAGGCGAGCATGAACCGGAGCTC
>DAOVIU010000303.1 GCA_030673585.1 Pseudomonadota bacterium
GGCCCACCACTAACCGGATACTCCCTCAACCGGCGGTGTACAAAGGCCGCTTTCACCTTTGAGTTTTCATCGAAAAGAGCCGATACCCCGAGAGACTCCCCTAACCGAGGGATACGCTCCTGAACCAGGGGCAGGGGATACTTCTGGTGAACCTCGAGGTAGGCCGGCAGAAGGTCTTTGGCCTCGGTTACGTAACGAATACCAAAAGCCCCCGAGCTCATTCTGGGCTTGATGACGGCTGGTAGTTCGACCCTACCCTTCTCCAACTCTTCAGGGGATTTAATGAAGGAAGTCTTCGGGCAGGGAATTCCCTTCCCCATGGCGAACTTCAGCAGCCGTTCCTTATCCCGCACGAACTGAATCTTTTCGTACGGGGCAATAGGGAGAAAAGCCAGCGGTTCGAAGAGGTCCCGATGCCTTGCGAGCAACAGCAGTGTCTCCTCTTCCATGGGGTAGATGGCCCTGTAACCGGTCGCCACCTCCCGCCGCAGGCGTTGAAGAAACTCATCTGAATTCCCGATGGGGGAGGGATATACGACCCGCCGCGAACAGTATTTCGAGAAAAAGGAGGTTGCAATGCCCGTGCTCTCTCCAACGGTGACCCGGATTCCCCTCCTCCCGAGGGAACGGACAACCGCCAGGGTCTTTCTCCAATGGCCGTCGGTGACGAAAACCCCCATTTTCATCGGCAACGAGGGGAGCACCCTTCTGATTGATTCAGGAAAGGGAAACCCGCTGGAAAATGAAGGTGATTTGAGAAGGTCCCAGCCGTGATTTCCCCACGGAAACAATGGATCAGTAAGTGATGGAGAACTGGTCGAACTCCCCCGAATATTCCTCCCATTGGGTATCAATGCCCGTGACATGAGCACCAGGAGGCCCCTTGTGGCACCACGCGATCATCTTCTCAACATCATCCCGTTCCCCTTCGAAGACCGCCTCCACCCTTCCGTCCCACCTGTTTTTGACCCCCCCGTAGACGTGAAGGCGATTGGCCACCTCCCGGGTGCTATAGCGGAAGAAGACTCCCTGCACCCTTCCTGCTACGATAACCCGTGCCCTTACCCTTTCCGTCTCCTGCTCCTCGTTCATTCAGCCGAGCTTCTTCCTCATGGAAAATAGTCTCAGTCGGATCATGATAATTCGCATAATTAGCATAGACCTAAGCAAAAAGCAATTGTGTGAATGATATCGGAGTCTATTGCGTTTTTGGCTCAGTATTTCTATAACTTAATAATGACAAAAATGGTGTTCGTCACACATTCGGGCTCCTCCAGGTTGACCACTCGTTAGCACTAATTTTCTTGAAAAGGAAATTTGAAGTTATATATAATAGTAAATTATTTCATCGCTCCGCGGAATTGCTTCGGGAAAGTTTGAGACGAATTATGTTCGGGACAGCTCGTGGAATGAGAACCTCGAGAGGGGATGGAGATGGATGAGGTCTATGTAGGCATTGACGTTGGTTCGGTCAGCGCAAATACGGTGGTGCTGGATAGCAATCGAATGATCATAGAAGAGAACTATACACGAACCAAGGGACAACCGTTGAGAACGGTTAAAACCGTCCTGGAAGATATACTGGAATGTATTCCACAGGAGAAATTTCGGGCGATCTCCCTGACGGGAACGGGCGGAAAACTTCTGGCTGAGCTCCTGGGCGGGCAATTCGTGAACGAAATCATGGCGCAAGCTAAGTCGGTTTCCTTTCTCCACCCGGAAGTACGATCTATTATCGACGTGGGAGGCGAGGATTCCAAGCTCATCCTCGTGGACTACGATGGGGAGAACGGAAATTTCAAGATCAGCGATTTCTCCATGAACACCCTCTGCGCCGCGGGCACGGGGTCATTCCTGGACCAACAGGCCAGCCGTTTGGGCCTGACCATCGAGGAGTTCGGGGAACTGGCCTTGAGGTCGGAGAATCCCCCTCGGATCGCCGGCAGGTGCAGTGTCTTCGCGAAGACGGACATGATCCACTTGCAGCAGATCGCAACGCCCGATTATGATATTGTTGCCGGGCTCTGCTTTGCCCTCGCCAGGAATTTCAAGAGCAATATCGCGAGCGGGAGGACTTTCGTCAAACCCGTATCCTTTCAGGGTGGCGTGGCCGCCAATCTCGGCATGAGGAGGGCCTTTCTCGAGGTCCTGGAATTGGGCGAGGAGGAACTGATCATACCCAAGTACTACGCCTCCATGGGGGCCATAGGGGCTATCCTAATGACCATGGAAGATGAGGCCTTCAATCGCCCCTTCATCGGCCTGGAGAGGCTCGAGGACTATCTCAATCACCACCGGGAGGAGAGGGCCAGCCTGGAGAAACTCGCCCTATCGGAGAATCACCTGAAAGCTAAGGGAAAAGGCCTCGAGATTCCCCTTCAGGGTGAGAAGCTCGACGCCTATCTGGGGTTGGATGTGGGCTCCATCAGTACCAACTTGGTGGTCATCGATGAAGATGGAAACGTGCTGGCCAAGCAATACCTTATGACGGCGGGCAGACCCATCGAAGCTATTAGAACGGGGCTTAAGGAGATCGGCGATGAGATTGGAGATCGGGTTCGCATAAGGGGCTGCGGGACCACGGGTTCCGGAAGATATCTCACCGCCGATTTCGTGGGGGCCGACATCGTCAGAAACGAGATTACGGCTCAGGCAACAGCTGCTGTACATATTGACCCCCACGTAGACACCATCTTCGAAATCGGGGGGCAGGACTCCAAGTACATCAGTCTCGAAAACGGCGTGGTGGTGGACTTCGAGATGAACAAGGTGTGTGCTGCGGGAACCGGCTCCTTCTTGGAGGAGCAGGCGGAGAAATTGGATATCTCCATAAAGGAAGAGTTCGGGGCACTGGCGCTCCAGGCCCCTGAGCCTATCAGAATGGGGGAGAGGTGTACCGTTTTCATCGAATCAGATCTGGTGCACCATCAACAGCGTGGCGCCAGGACCGATGATCTGGTGGGGGGATTGAGTTACTCCATCGTCCAAAATTACCTTAACCGCGTTGTGGTTGAGAAACGGATCGGGGACCGTATCTTCTTCCAGGGCGGGACGGCTTTTAATCGGGGGGTAGTGGCCGCATTTGAAAAGTGGCTTGGGAAGGATATCGTCGTTCCCGAAAACCACGACGTAACCGGGGCCATCGGGGTA
>DAOVIU010000268.1 GCA_030673585.1 Pseudomonadota bacterium
CAGTCCCCGATTTCAGGCGCAAATCAGCGATTTCAATCTATTCTCTTTCCTCACTTCACCAGCCCTCGGTTTTATCAGGATGATCCATACAAAGATCGCATCGTCTTGGACAGAGGGGTACCTTGTACGGTGTCAGTTTCGGAATGCCCCCTTG
Source organism: Pseudomonadota bacterium (assembly GCA_030673585.1). Next base: position 155 of record DAOVIU010000268.1, read on the forward strand.
ATGGCCTTTTAGATGGCAGGAATTAGTGGGCAAATCGTGGAGCAGTTGGGAATTTGGAAGAATTCTCGGGCCGTTCCCAAAACCCATGAACACGCGAGGCAAACCCTAAACGAAAAGGGCATCGTCGTTGATGCCCTTTTGAGATACGCATTATCCTCGCAACCCTTTATCTACAAAGGGTTCCCTCTTTTAAAGCCTTATATTCTGGCTCCCCCGTTGAGGAAACGGAGCAATTCGGACTTCAAGACCCTCCATCCCTTGCCCGCCTTGGTGGCCTTGATACGGCCACAGCGGATGTACTTAAAGAAGGTGGGCTTGGTAATCCTCAGGTATTGACAGGATTCTTCGGTCGTTAAGACTCGGTCTTCTTCGCGTTCAAACACTTTCTTTCTCACCTCACATGGATCAATTTGATGAACTGAGAAAATGCATTTTCTATGCCAACACCTCTGTAATAAAAAATTGTAATATTATTAACATGTTATGAACATACGCCCTTTCGACACATCCTCGAAGACCCTAACCTTTTTTCATACTTTCGGCGCAAAATAGACCTCCGTACCCCCCATCTCCAAAAAAAACGGGAGGACTCGGGCCTCCCGTTTTGATCAATTTCCCGTCCCGAGGACCTTATGGCCAGTTCATCTGTCCGCTCATCAAGTAGTCATGGATTGAATTGGCCGCCTTCCTCCCCGCTCCCATGGCTAAGATCACCGTGGCGGAGCCGGTTACGATATCCCCGCCGGCCCAAACACCCTTTTTGGTGGTCTTCCCCACCTCCTCATCTGCAACAATATATCCCCTCTTGTTGAGATCCAGTCCGGGTGTTGTGGTGGGAAGGAGCGGATTGGCGCCCGCTCCAATGGCCACCACTACCAAATCGCAGTCCATCATGAACTCCGATCCCTTAATGGGAATGGGCCTTCTCCTCCCCGATTCATCGGGCTCCCCCAATTCCATCCGGATACATTCCATTCCCGTCACCCACCCGTTGTCGTCACCGAGGAAACGGGTCGGCGTGGTCAACAAATGGAATTCCACCCCCTCTTCCTCGGCGTGCTCGATCTCCTCGATCCTCGCCGGCATCTCGACCCTTGAGCGTCGGTAAACGATCCTGACCTTATCCCCGCCTAACCGGACCGCCGTCCGAGCCGAATCCATTGAAACATTGCCAGCCCCCAAAACGGCCACGTTCTTTCCCATGGCTATGGGGGTATCGTATTCGGGAAAGAGATACGCCTTCATCAAATTAGACCGGGTGAGATATTCGTTGGCCGAATAAATACCACAGAAATTCTCCCCTGGAATACCCATGAACAAGGGTAAACCGGCTCCCAGTCCCAAAAAATGGCATCATAGCCTTCCTTGAAGAGTTCATCTGCGGTCTTGATCCTCCCGATGACGTAGTCCACCCTGATTTCCACCCCCAATCTGGCCAAGTAGTCCACCTCTGCCTGCACGATGGCCTTGGGAAGCCTGAATTCGGGGATTCCATACACCAAGACGCCACCGGTCTTATGGAGGGCCTCGAATATGGTCACCTCATGGCCTTTCTTGATGAGATCCCCGGCCACGGTGAGGCCAGCGGGACCCGATCCGACCACGGCAACCCTCTTTCCGGTCGGAGGATCCTTTGGCGGAATCTCGACCTCTCCCTGAGCGCGTTCCCAATCGGCGGCGAACCGCTCGAGCCTCCCAACCGCTACGGGCTCGTCCTTTTTCCCCAGGATACAAACCTTTTCACACTGATCCTCTTGGGGGCACACCCTGCCGCATATGGCGGGCAGGCTATTCTGTTCCTTCAGTTTTCGGGCAGCACCCACAAAATCCCCGTCATAGATGAGCTGAATGAAGGCGGGGATATCGATTTCAACCGGACATCCATCGATGCATTTCGGCTTCTTACACTGAAGGCAACGGCCAGCCTCCAGACGGGCCTGCTCCGCGGTATACCCGAAGGGGACCTCATTGAAATTTTTCACCCTGTCCCCGGACTTTTGCTCCGGCATCTCTTGCCGTGGAACCTTCTCCCTCTTTCCCTTTCCTTCCTTCTCGGCCATGTGTCCCTCCGATATCGAACCATACTCTATCCAGGATTCTGCCCCATGAATCGATCCATGGATTCTTTCTCCTCGGTGAGGTAAGCCCTCTGCCTCTTCACCAATTCATCGAAATCCACCTGGTGACCATCGAATTCCGGCCCATCGATGCAACAAAACCGAGTCCTTCCCCCAACGCTGACCCTGCAGGCACCGCACATTCCGGTAGCATCAACCATAATCGGGTTGAGGCTGACCATCGTTTTAACGTCATATTCCTTGGTCATCTTACAGAGGAATTTCATCATGGGTACGGGGCCAATGGCCACCACTAATGAAACAACATCTCGTTCATCCAGGATCTGCTTCACCACATCGGTGACGAACCCGTGATGCCCGTAGCTCCCGTCATCGGTGGTGACGCGAAGATCATGGGAAGCCGCCCTCATCTCGTCCTCGAGAATCAACAGGTCCTTCGTCCGGGAACCAATGATGGCGATGACATGATTGTCGGCCCCCTTATATGCTTTTGTGATGGGGTACATCACGGCAACCCCTGTTCCCCCGCCCACGCAGATTACCGTCCCCAACTTCTCCACGTGGGTGGGTACACCCAAGGGGCCAATAATGTCCATGATCTCATCCCCCTCCCGGAGGCTCCTCAAGAGGGCAGTTGTCTTGCCCACCACCTGAAAGATGATCTTGATGATCCCCGCTTCCGGATCCGTTCCCGCCATGGTGAGGGGAATCCTCTCCCCTGTCTCATTGGCCCGAATCACCACGAACTGACCGGGTTTTGCCTTTTTGGCGATATCCGGGACTACAATGTCGAACTCACAGACCGTTCTCTCCGCCATCTCCCTCTTGGAAACTATCTTAAACACCTGGAACCTCCTTTCCCTCGCGATCCATCAAAACAGTCGTCTCGACCCACTCCTTCACCCGGATTCTTCTCCTTCTACTCCCGTGGTTTAAAAAGGATTATATCCGAGGATGATTCAAGCGGAATAGCTGAAAGATCTTCAATCGCTATTTCCGTTGATACGGTGAGTCGCTGAAGCGATGACTTTGTTAAATTTTTAACATAGGAGCTCCCCTCATGTCAATTGTTTTCGGGAGGGATCCTATGATGGTCTTTGGGCAGTCAAACGATTCATCAAAGCGAGGAGAAAACCCAGGGTGATAAAGGCCCCGGGTGGCAAGATCATAACCAGAAAGGGAAAATATCCCGGCCCGAACGCGGGCACATCGAAGAGGGTCCCGTTTCCCAAGATTTCCCGGATGGAGCCCAATACCAGAAGAGACAGCGTAAAGCCAAATCCCATCCCCAATCCATCGGCAACGGAATCCACAAGGGGGTGCTTCGA
>DAOVIU010000277.1 GCA_030673585.1 Pseudomonadota bacterium
TAATGATCACATGCCAGAAGATCAGGGAGACAACACCGAAGGCGACAATGGTTCCAAATCGATCCTTGGATCGAATGCTAATGTTCATCCCCCACGTTATGACGAAGAGGTAAAGCCCCAATAGTATGAAACCCCCCAGAAGTCCCCACTCTTCGGCTAAAACCGAGAAGACGAAATCGGTGTGTTGTGCAGGAAGAAAGTGGAGTTTGCACTGGGTTCCCTGGAGAAATCCCTTTCCCAAGACCCCCCCTGAGCCGATGGCGATCTTTGATTGGATAATGTGATATCCGGCTCCCAGTGGGTCGAGTTCAGGTTTGAAGAAGGTGAGGATCCTTTTTTTCTGATAGGGCATCAGGAAATTCCACATAAAGGGGAGGACCGCGACCCCGCCGATGGTCATAATCACCAGGGATTTCCATTTGATCTTGACAAAGAGCACAATGGAAAAACCGACGAACAGGAGGCTGATCGCCGTTCCCAAATCGGGTTGTTTCGCAACCATCAGGGACGGGACCAATAGGATGATAAATGGGACGATGAGGTCCCTCAATAGATAGCCATCCCTCTTGGGGAATTGATCGAAATATTTCGCCAGGGAGAGGATGATGGTGATCTTGGTCAGCTCGGAGGGTTGGAAGAAGAACGGGCCCAGCTTTATCCACCGGGAGACTTCCGGGTTTATGGTACTGTAAACCCATATGACCATGAGTAATACGAGGGAGATTCCGTAGAAGACATACGCAAAATCTCGGTAAAATCGATAGTCGAAGACGGTGATGAAGAGGGCGAAGGCGAGGCCGATCCCTATCCAGAGGATTTGTCTCGTATACAAATTGGATTCGGCTTCGCCAAAGGTTGCGCTGTATAGGTTGAGAACCCCGATAGAGGAGATGATGAGGACGAGGGTTAGCAAAGGCCAATCGAAGTGGGTCAGCAATCTCCTGTCTATCATGTCCCAAAACCTCTACGTTCGGTCATCGAATGGAACCCCGCGAATTGAGGGAATTCCCCTCTTTTCTCCGAGCGATAAGAGCGGTGGACTTCCCCTCCTCCTTGATGATATGGAAATATTTTTTCATGACCTCTCTGGCGATGGGAGCGGAGGCGGAAGCGCCGTGCCCTCCGTGTTCCACCAGAACTGCAACCGAAATGACGGGATTTTCCGCGGGGGCGTAGGCCACAAACCAAGCATGGTCACGGTGTTCATAGGGCGTTTCCTTTTCGGAAACGTCGTCTTTTAGACTAATGACTTGAGCCGTCCCCGTCTTTCCCGATACGGTCATACCCCTGATTCGAGAAACGCGCCCGGTTCCACGGGGTTCGTTTACCACGCCATAGAGGGCTTCTCGGATGATGGCCAGATTTTCGGGGGAGAGGGGTATTGTGCCCATGGGAATGGGTGGGTAAGATTTTACCACCTTCCCATTTGCCGTTTCGATGCGCTCCACTATTTGGGGAAGGTACAACATTCCCCCGGTTGCTACGGCGGAGATGGCGTTCAGCAGTTGGATTGGGGTAACCAAGATATATCCCTGGCCGATGGCGCAGGAGAGGGTTTCGCCCCCATACCAGACCTCATCGTAGACCTTCTTCTTCCAGTTCGAGGAGGGTATGAGCCCCGACTTTTCGTCGCTGAGGGAGATCTCCGTCCGCCTGCCCAAGCCAAATCCCTTTGCATATGTAGCCAAGGTGTCAATTCCCAGCCGTTGTCCCACTTGATAGAAGAAGACGTCACAGGACTCTACGATAGCACGGTGAAGCTGCACTTTTCCGTGCCCGCCTTTTCTCCAGCATCGATAGGTACGATTTCCGAACCGGTAGCTCCCCCCGCAGAAAAGGATTTCTTGGGGTGAGATAACACCTTCCTCCAAACCGGCCGCAGCGGTTATTACCTTAAACACGGATCCTGGGGCATATTGACCCTGTATGGCCCTATTCTGCAAAGGGTGAAAGGGATTGCGGATCAGGGCTTCCCAATCATCGTGATTTATCCCTCCTGCAAAGAGGGAGGGATTGAAGGAAGGACGACTGGCCATGGCCAGGATTTTCCCGTTTTGGGGATTCATGGCCACAATGGCCCCTTCTTTTCCCCGGAGCAGGGTTTCGCAGGTCATTTGGAGGTCAAGGTCAATAGTGAGAAAGACATTATTCCCAGGATGAGGCTCGACCCTTTGCATTACCTTTAACTCCCTGCCCATGGCATCTACTTCCACTTGTCGGCCGCCATCTATTCCCTTCAGAAAGGTTTCCCACTTTTGTTCTACGCCGTATTTTCCAATGAGATCGCCCATTTGATATTCCCTGAATCGACCCTGCTTGAGTTCCTGGCGATCGATTTCCCCAAGGTGGCCCAAGAGGTGGGAGGCCATATCCATGTAGCTGTAGGCCCGCCGGGGGGCTACATCGACGAGTAACCCGGGGAGATCCAATTTATAGGTTTCCAAGAGGGCCAAATGCAACCTGCTAATGTCAGATTGAATTCGAACTGGCCTAAAGGGGGGCCTATGCTTGTTGGCTTCCAGCCGTTTTTCTACCTCTTCAGGCGTAACCCTCAATATTCGGTGGAGAAACTCGGCGGTTTGTTCCATATCCACGACATCTTCCGGGACCAGGAACACCTCAAAGCTGGGGCGATGATCCACGAGAATTCGTCCCCTGCGGTCCAAGATCATCCCTCTGCTGGCTGGTATCTCGCGGATTCTTATCCGATTGTGCTTTGACAGCCTGGAAAATTCCTGCCCCTTGATGACTTGCAGATGCCACGTTCTTAAAGCAAGCACCAGGAAGCCAACAAGAGCAACGACTAAGAACGGTTTATACCTGCGCTGCAAATCCTCCACGCCCTGAGAGTTCAATCGCATTGTATTTCACCCAAGGATTTCCTCATTCCTTGACCGATTCCCCCTGCCGGAGGAGGGAGACGTATCTGACCAGAGCTATGAAGAAGGGTCCCACCAATCCCGTAATGAGGGACTTCGGGATAATGAACGTAAAAAAGGAAGGGAGGAGATTTTCCACGGGGCCAACCAACCCGAGAATCGAGATGATGATAAATCCCTCGATGATGCTCATCGAGAAGATGGCTCCAGCTTGGAACAGATGGCTCTTTACATAGAATCGGTCCTTGACGAGGATGGTGAAAAAGAAAATGGCGGTTTTCGAAAAGGTGTGGATCCCGAAGATACTGCCCGAGAAGATATCCATCATGTAGCCCGATAAGAAGGCGAGCATCGCTCCGGCGAGGGGGGGTGAGTAGAGTCCGCAGTAGACGATCAATATGAGCAGGAGGTCTGGCTTAGCTATCTGATGGGGAAGCGCCGCCAATACGGTTGTTTGTGCCACCAGGCTCAAGAAAATGAAGCCCATTAAGGAGAGATCTTTCTTCATGGGGGTTTCCCTATCTTTTGTCGAAGGAGACGGGTTGATATACTCGGAATTCCCGTGCACTCGGGGGAACCA
>DAOVIU010000172.1 GCA_030673585.1 Pseudomonadota bacterium
GAATTTCGGTTGAGCAACAACATTATCATCGGTGAGAAACAGGTATTCCCCCTTTCTCTCGATGATCGAGGAGAGCTCGGAGTCGATCTGGGAGACTGACCGAGTTCGATACCGTAGTCCGTTGATGATGGGAACGGAGCAAAATTCGCAGCGGTTGGGGCAACCCCTCGTTGTCTCAATGCTCTTAAAGAGACGGCTATAGCTAGAGCTCAACAGATCCCTTCTGGGGACAGGCACCTCTTCCAAATCGACATGGCTTTCGCTCCGATAGAATGGCTTGAGGCACCCCGCCTCGTAGTCGGCGATGAGCCGGGGGAAAATCCCCTCCGCCTCCCCAACTAAGACGCTATCGGCATGGGCCTTTGCCTCCTGGGGCACAAGACTCGCATGTACCCCCCCGATGACCACCGTTCTCCCCCTCTTGCGAAACTCATCCGCTAAATGATAAGCCCGATCCGCAACACAGGTCAAAGCCGTCAGCCCCACCAAATCCACCTGCGCGTCCAGATCAACCTTCTCAATGGCTTCGTTGACGATGGTAATATCCCAACCCTCGGGAAAGAGTGAGGCCAATACCGTGAGACCGAGCATGGGAAAGGGACGCCATGTATCCGTAGAAACCCTCTTTCCCCTTTCCCGGGGAAAGATGAACAGGGCTCTTTTCACAGTAGCTCCTTAGGTACTTTTAGATCAAAGTGTGCATTGTCTAACTGCATGACTGCAGCACTGCAACACTGCAGAACCTACATTAAGTCGTTTCATAGGAGCCCCGAAATCCATCATAATCCTGGAAGTTGGGCTGTCTCCATTGCCTCCCAGTGGCATTCTCCCACACGTACCTCATGATGAGCCGATACGCCATCCGCTTGAAGGGATTTCTGCTCAACAGGGCGCCTAGGAATATGCGGGGTTGTGTATAGTATTTCTTCAAGTAGGCCTTTTGGAGGGATTCTACCTCCTCCGCTGAAAGGTAACGAGTGGGCATAATGGGATACATGAAATCGTACTTGCCGAAATCGAACTCGGCAATCCTTCCCGCCCTCATTGCCTCTTCGTAGTAAGGGGTTCCGGGCAGCGGAGTTGTCATGGTCAAAATGAGGAAATCGCTCTGGTTTTTCAGAAACCGGAAGATCTCCCGTAGTGTCTCCTCGCTGTCGAGCCAATCCCCGAACATCACGTTGGCCATAACCATAATTCCGTTTTCCCTCAGGATATTGATGGCCTCTTGGGCCATATCCCGATCTTGTCTCTTCTCGTATCGGTCCAGAACGGTCGAATCTATGCTCTCCACGCCCAACATCACTTCGTATAACCCCAGTCGCTTGAACTCGGGCATGAGATCCTCATCCCTGATGATATCCTTTACCCGCGACTGAAACCAGAAGTGAACCTTGAGGCCCGATTTCCCCAGTTCCTCCAAAAATTCCTCGACCCGCTTGCGACTCCAATTGAAGCTATTTTCATTGAAAACGAATAGCGTCTTTCCGTACCGCCTATTGAGATGAGCCATCTCCTCAACAACCCTCCTGGCGCCCCTCGCACGCCAGTACCCTTGCCAGAAGGCCGTCTCAGAACAGTATGCGCAACAATCACCACAACCACGGCTCGTGGAAAGCCCAAAGGCCCTCCTTCCCATGCCGTGCCAATAGTAGGCATCGCTCTCAACATCGATGAGATGGTACGCGGGCAGGGGCAGGGCATCCAACTCCGGGATGAGCGGCCTCACCGGGTTCACTACCACCTCTCCGTCCTCCGAGAAGGCCAGGCCCCTGATCCCTCTTACCCCCTCCCAATTGCCCTCGGCGACCAGGGAGACGAATTCGGCCATCGACTCCTCGCCTTCCCCCATGAGGATATAGTCGATTTCCGGAACCTCGCGGAGGATGGACCCGGCCAAGAGGGTGAAATGGCTCCCGCCGGCCACGATCACGGACCGCGGAGAGAGCCGTTTGGCCAGGACAATGGACTGCAAAGCCTCAGGCGAAAGACAAGTGGCTCCCGCAGTGATCCCGATGATATCAGGTTGAACCTCCGAAATCTTCCTTGCCAAATCTGTCCAGGGCCTCTTGAAGGTGGTACAGTCAAGGATTTGGGGGGGAAACCCCATCTCCTCGAGGTATGCCCCCACGCCCAAAAGGCCGAAGGAGGGAGTCCACATCCGCAGACCGGGAAAGACCCGATGGGGGGGATCGACCAGAAATATCTCCGGCTTGACCTTTATCGCTCCACCTCCAGGTATTCCATCATCCTGTCGATCTTCTGCTGGATCGCCTCGGGAATTCGATATAAGAGGGTGCCCCTGGAATCGGTCAATACGTGTACCGTCCGCCCCGTCGCCAGGACCTTGTTCGTCTCCGCATGGAGTACGGCATAGGTAAAGATGAGGTTGGCCAATTCCGATGGTTGCATCCCCGTCCGGACGACGACTTCATCGTTCGGCCTGGCGGGTTCCTTGAATTGACAATGGACCTCAACCACGGGTGCGAGAAAGCCGGCCTCCAAGAGCTTGAGGGGATCCAATTCGAATCGCGTGGCGAGCTCATTGCGGCTCACCTCGAACCAATTGAGGTAGTGGCCATGCCAGACCACTTGATAGAGGTCCACCTCGGTGAAACGAACCTTAACTCGGGTTTCGTGAAACTTCATTGGGCATCAGCTTTCCAAGGAGATGGGGTCCTCCGTTGCCGTTGTTCTGATTTCCCTGTCAATCCACCGGATCAATTTGCAAAGGGTAGCGTCATATCCGACCTCGATAAACCAGGTTACCCCGCGGCCAAGGAGCTCCTTGACACATCCCTCCCAGTACACCGGCCTGCATAGCTCCTCAGCCAAAAAGGGCTTGATGTCCTCCTTTTTGAGGAATGATAGGCCCATGTGGTTGAGCACCGGGACCCTGGGCTTCTTAACCTCAATGCGATCCACCAGCCCCTGGATTTCGGCCCGAACGGGTTCCATGAGGTCGCAGTGGAGAGGGGCCGTAAATGTCAGAGGGTGGGCGGCAATGGCCCCCATATCGAGGGATAGAGAGATGATCCTGTCGATCCCATCCTGTAATCCGGAAAGGACGAAATTCCTCGAGCCATTGTAGTTGGCGATGGAGATCCGATACCCGTCCAGCTGATCCCGAATCCCCTCGATTTGACCCATCTCCAGGCCCAGCACGAGGCACATGGCCCCCCCTATTTTCCGTGCCCGTTTTTCTATGAGGAACCCGATATCCCTAGTAAGGAGGAGGCCCTCCCGAAAATCGATACTCTCCGAGGCGGCGAGCGCCGCATAGATTCCCATGCTGTGCTCGGCGATAACGTGGGGAAATATCCCCTCCCGTTGCAACCGATAGTAGTGGATGAGGCTTATGACATAACTGGAGAGCTGCAGCTTGACGTTGAGATACGGCTCCCACTCCCCTTCCTTGAAGGAGAAATTGAGTACATCAAACCCGCTGAACCACAGGGTCTCCTCGTAAATCTCCTGGGCCGCCCCGTCCCCGTAAAAGGGATGGCTTGGGGGCAAATGAGGGCGTTCCTGAAGCTGCCCGGGAAAGCAGAAACAGATTTTCTCCTTTCGCTTCATCCGTCAGCCCTTAGTGCGGTTCTCGACGACGTACTGGGCAATGGTCCTCACTGATTGGAATACCTTCTGTCCCACTTCCGCGTCGGGAATGATTACCCCATATTCTTTTTCCAACCCCAGAACCAGCTCAAGAGCATCGATGGAATCCAGGCCCAGCCCCTCGCCGAAAAGGGGATCGTCGGTTCCGATATCCTCGGGCAAAACCTCCTCTAGCTTGAGCCGCTCGATGATGAGCTTCTTGAGTTGAAGGATGAGCTCCTCGGTTACCTCAGCCATCTCCTTATCCCGCTCCCATTTTAGTCATGCCCAATAGAAATAGAAATTATACCATTGATCCGGATATCGACCAATGTATTCCTCGAATACCCGAGCGATCTTCTCCATCCCCTCCCGAATAACCAGATCCCGTTCCCCCCTCCGGCTTCCATCGAAGTAGATGGGCTTTTCGATAATCCCCCGATATTTCCGATCCTCCTCCATCACCACGAAGACGGGGAGAACCGGCGCCCCGGTCATCATGGCCAACATACCAGCGCCCATGGGAAACCGGGTCTTTCGACCGAAGAAATCCACATCGATGGTGTTGGGGGAGTGCTCGCGATCCCCCAGCATAGCGACGATCTCGTTATTCCTCAGGGCCTTGACCAATTCAATGGTCGAAAAGAGATCCTCCGCTCCTCCCCTGATATAGAGTTCCCTGATCCCCTTCGCATGCCTAAACCTCCCCCTGAAGCCCTTTGTCCTGGCATCGGGTTCGTCCAAGCTGAGTACATTGAGGGTTCCCCCTCTAAAGGCAAGCAACAGGCCCCCCATCTCCCAGTTCCCCAAGTGAGGGGTGATACAGATGGCCCCCCTTCCCCTCTTAAGGGCTCCGGCCATGTACTCCGCCCCAACCTCTCCCCCTATAACCGTACCCTTGTTGGAGGAAGTGATTCGATGCATCACCATGTAGTCCAGTAAATACTGTCCATAGTTTCGAAAGGTCCTACGGGCCAACCTGGAGACCTCCTGGGGGGTGAATCGGCCTCGGCCGATTACCTCCAGGTTTCGCTGCACCGCCCGTCGAGCTCGCCCCATCAGGAGATAGAAGATGTCGCCCACGGGAATGGCGAGGTACTTCTGGAGGGAACGGGGAATGAGGATCGAA
>DAOVIU010000181.1 GCA_030673585.1 Pseudomonadota bacterium
AAATATCGTTATTGACTACCAGGGGATTTCGTGTATAATTTTTGCGTCAAACCAATGCCGGAGGATGGATAATTGGCCGATTTCTTGGGGGATTTGAGGCGGACGGACTACTGCGGAAAACTCAGGTCGTCCGATGCGGGCAGGGAAGTCGTGCTCATGGGCTGGGTTCAGCGGCGTAGGGACCACGGTGGGCTCATCTTCGTCGATTTAAGGGATAGGGAGGGAATTATTCAGGTAGTATTCAACCCGGAAATCAATCCGGAGATCCATGCCAAGGCCCACAAGATCCGAAGCGAATATGTTTTGGCGGTCAAGGGTGATGTTGCAAAGCGGCCTCCAGAGAGTACCAACGCAGATCTGCTTACTGGGGAGATCGAGGTGCTAACGAAGGAACTGAGAATCTTAAATGTGGCGGAAAATCCCCCCTTTTTGATCGAGGACGACATTGAGATATCGGAGAACGTCCGTCTGAAATACCGGTATCTCGATTTAAGGAGGCCGAGGCTTCAGAGGAACCTGATATTGCGGCACAAGTTGGCCAAGGCAGTGAGGACTTATTTGGACAGCCAGGGGTTTCTCGAGATCGAAACTCCTGTTCTGACCAGGAGCACCCCTGAGGGTGCGAGGGATTACCTGGTTCCCAGTCGCGTCAATCCGGGGCGTTTTTATGCCCTTCCCCAGTCTCCCCAGCTCTTTAAACAGCTGCTCATGGTTTCGGGGTTTGATCGATATTTTCAGATTGTCAAGTGTTTCAGGGACGAGGACCTCCGTATGGATCGACAACCCGAGTTTACCCAGATCGATATAGAGATGTCTTTCATCGGTGTCGAGGATATCCAGAGGACGATGGAGGAGATGATGGCCTTCATCTTCAGGGAAGTCCTCGACTTAGATCTTTCCATACCCTTCCCCGTTCTCGGTTATGACGAGGCCATGGACCGTTATGGGACTGACAAACCGGATCTCCGGTTTGGCTTGGAACTGAAGGAGATTTCCGATTTGGTGGAGGAATCCCGATTTGGCATTTTCAGGGAAGTGGTGGCCGAAGGGGGTATCGTCAAGGGGATTACCGTGAAGGGAGGGGCTGCCCTTTCGCGGAAGGAGATGGACGATTTATTGAACTTCGCCCAGGCATATGGGGCTGAGGGCCTGAGCTGGATTAAGGTAGTTTCGGGAGGGTGGCAGTCCCCCATCGGTAAATTCTTTGAGCAATCCTCAAAAAGGGCGATTTCCGAAAGAATGGCCGCTGAGGAGGGGGACTTAATGCTCTTTGTGGCCGCCGATCGAGGGCTGGTCAATCATACCTTGGCAAATTTGAGACTCCATCTGGGAGGGAAATTGGATTTAATCCCTTCGGAGGCCTATCGGTTCGTCTGGATTCGAGATTTTCCCCTCCTGGAGTACAGCGAGGAGGAGGGTCGGTTCGTGGCCGTTCATCACCCCTTCACCGCGCCCAGGGATGAGGACATTCCAGTGCTGGAAGATCATCCGGAGGACGTGAGGGCCAAGTCATATGATCTGGTTTTGAACGGGATGGAGATCGGGGGAGGGAGTATTCGGAATCACCTCATGGAAGTTCAGTCCACGGTTTTCAGGAAGTTGGGTATCGGCGAAAAGGAGGCGCACAGGAGATTTGGGTTCTTGATGGAGGCCCTGAAGTATGGGCCCCCACCCCATGGAGGGATTGCCTTCGGTTTCGACCGAATCGTCATGATCCTGACCGGGTCCGATTCCATTCGAGAGGTGATCGCTTTCCCGAAGACTCAGAAGGCCACCTGTCCCTTAACCGAGGCCCCAACTGAGGTGGATGGTAAACAGCTGGACGAACTTTCCATCAAGGTGAAGCCGGTGGCCTAAGGTCTTTCCTTCCATGCGCTTCCCGATGGACGCATGACGGCATCCAACAATGGATACAGGGAGCTGTGAAGATGACGAGAAAAGGAATGGGCTTTTTTCGACCAGAAGAGGACATCCTTTGAAACATTTGATCTTCACGAAGGAGCGGAACCGAACCTCTATCGGAATATCTCCACCTATCAGGAGGCCTGCAAGATTGAATTCGACCATAAGGATGTCTCTATTGATCCCTCCGAGGAGATGTTCATCACGGGTACCACCTTCCGAGATGGCCAACAGGCCAGGTCCCCATGTACGGTGAAACAGATTGTGGATCTCTTCGAAATGCTTCACAGATTAAGCGGTCCAAACGGAATCATTCGACAGTCGGGCCTTGGGACCAATTATCAAGTTTAAGTCTTTGGCAGGCCAATACATCCTTACGGATAAGAAAGTTAGCCTCCTCAAGGTAATTTGGATGGAGAGCCTATTGTGGGTAGTGATTTAAGAAGTAGGATTTTGAACAATGCTTTACTGGAAAGGGTTGTTGGGCCAGAAATTGCCGCTCAAGAGATAAAGAGTGGGATGACGATTGGAACGGCTGGAGGGTCTCAATTTGGATATCCGAAGACGATATTTTCCTGTTTACGAGAGCGTAAAAAGAGTGATCAAAGTTTCGAGATAGATCTGTGGGCCGGGGGACCAGTGGGAGAGGAGATTGACGGTTTTCTCTCCACCGATGGGATCATGAGAAAGAGATTGGGACAGCAGTCGAATCCACGTTTAAGGAAGATGATAAATGAACGGAAGGTCCTTTTCTCAGATTTGCGATCGGGTATTTTCCCTCAACAGGCTCGGTCAGGATCATGGGGCACCATCGACCTGGCCGTTATAGAAGCGGTTGGCATTACAGAGGAGGGGAATATTATTCCCTCAACCTCGCTCTTTGATGGTGCGACCTTTGTTCAAATGGCGAAAAAAGTGATCGTTGAGATCAATACATTTTATCCTTCAGGGTTAGAAGGGATTCACGATGTATATCTCTTGAAAAACCCTCCAAATCGTGAAGCTATTCCCATAAACCACCCCGGAGATAGAATTGGGACGCCCTATATCCCTGTCGAAGGAGATAGGATTGCTTACATAATAGAGGCAACCGTTCGAGATAGTGTCATACCGCGGGTCCCCCTCGATGAAACCAGCCAAAGGATTGGGAGAAACCTCGTAAGCTTTTTCCAAAGAGAGGTAGATTCCAAAAAGTTGCCCAAAGACCTTTTGCCTTTGCAAATAGGGCTTGGGAACGTCTCTGATTCCGTTTCAAGAGAATTGGTTCATTCAAGCTTTGAAGGTTTAACGATATATACCGGAGGTATCGGAGACGGGGTCCTTGATTTGATTGATAGTGGAAAGGTTCAAGTGGTTTCAACTTCTGGACTTTACTTCAGCACGGATGGACAAAAGAGATTCTTTGAAAATTTGGATCGATATAAAAAAATCATTATCTTACGCCCTCTTGATATTGCCGACTCTCCCGAGGTCATTCTGCGATTGGGGGTAATTGCTATCAATACTGCCATTGAGACCGATATTTATGGTCACATCAACTCTTCCCATGTTCAGGGATCACAGATCATTTCCGGTGTAGGGGGATCGGGAGAATTCGCACAAAATGCCTTCCTTTCAGTTTTTCTCACCCCTTCTACCAGCAGAAAGGGATCGGTTTCGGCCATTGTTCCAATGGTTTCACATGTTGATCATTCGGAACATGTGGTTGATATCATTGTCACAGAGCAGGGAGTCGCTGATCTCAGGGGCTTGGAACCAGTAGAGAGGGCGGAAAGCGTTATTAATAACTGTGCACATCCAGATTATAGCCCATTACTTCATGAATACCTGAGCAAAGCGATTAAAGAAACCGGCGGTCATGAACCACATCTTCTCAACGAAGCATTCTCGTTTCACAGGAGATTTAAGGAAACAGGAACAATGTTGAGATAGGAGACGGATGATGGAAAGGAGAAAAGAAGGGGATAAGAAATTTACCGAGTCTGGTATTGAAGTGAAACCCTTATATGCACACGAGGATATCAAAGATTTAGACCCTGTACGCGATATAGGGGAACCCGGTGAATATCCCTATACCAGGGGAATCCATAAGACTATGCACAGAGACCGGTTATGGACGATGAGGCAATACTCGGGTTTCGGGACCCCGAAGGATTCAAACCAACGGTATAAGTATCTGCTTGAACAAGGCCAAACAGGCTTAAGCGTGGCATTAGACCTTCCTACCCAAATGGGCCTGGATCCCGATGACCCGATGTCACTAGGAGAAGTTGGAAGGGTTGGTGTTTCCATCAACACCCTAAAAGATATGGAGACCCTCTTTGATGGCCTTCCGTTGGACAATATTACCACCTCATTTACGATCAACGCCACAGCAGCGATGCTCTTGGCCATGTATCTCTGTGTAGCTGAGAAACAGGGGGTGCCATTTGAGAAGGTTGGAGGGACGATCCAGAACGATATCTTAAAGGAATATGTGGCCAGGGGGGCATGGATTTATCCCCCTGAATTCTCGATGCGATTGATTGTTGATACGATAGAATACTGCGCCAAATATGTACCGAGATTTAACTCCATTAGCATTGCAGGAGCTCACTTTAAAGATGCGGGATGCACCTCCGTTCAGGAAGCCGCTTTCACTCTGGCAGATGCAATTGAATATATTACAGCTGTTTTGGAACGTGGCATTGGCATCGACGATTT
>DAOVIU010000175.1 GCA_030673585.1 Pseudomonadota bacterium
AGGTGGGAACGATCGTCGTCGCCACCGGCTTCGAACCCTTCGATGCCAGGTTGAAACCGGAATTCGGATACGATCGCTACGAGCGGGTCATCACTGGCTTGGAGTTGGAACGGTTCCTGTCCACTCTGGGACCTACGAGTGGAAGTCTGCCCGCCCGTTGGGGTGACCCGGAGAGTATCGTCTTCATCCAGTGCGTCGGGTCCAGGGACAAGGCCGTTGGAAATGAATATTGTTCCAGGATCTGTTGCATGTATACGGCCAAACAAGCTGACCTCCTCAGGGAAAAATTTCCACGTGCAAGGATTACCGTTTGTTATATCGACATAAGGGCTTTTGGGAAAGGGCACGAGGAGTTTTATGAAAGGGTACAGAAGGCCAGCGTGATCTACCGCAAGGGTATTCCCTCGGAGATTTATCAGAAAGGGGAGAAGCTCATCGTCAAGGCCGAGGATTCCCTTTTGGGGGAGGTCTATGAGGAGGCGGCGGATCTGGTGGTACTCGCCACCGGGCTTATCCCATCGGGGGAAGGCGATAAACTGCGGAACCTCCTCAAGTTGAGCCGAGGCCCGGACCGGTTTTTCATGGAAGCCCACCCGAAGCTGAGACCCTTGGATACCGCCATCGATGGCGTATACCTGTCCGGCGCATGTCAGGGTCCTAAGGATGTTGCCGATACCGTTGCCCACGCCCATGGAACTGCCTCGCGAGCCAGCACTCCCCTGTTCAAGGGGAAGGTCGAGATCGAACCCATCACCGCATCGATAGATGCGGAGATATGTTCCGGATGCGGACTCTGCAAGGATATGTGTGAATATCAAGCCTTGCAAAGGGACGAATACCGAAGACATATGACCGTGAACGCGGCCTTGTGCAAAGGGTGCGGGGCCTGTCACTCCGTCTGCCCGGTCAAGGCTATTACGGTGAAGCAATTCAAAACTGAACAGGTCATCGTTCAAGTCGAGATGATGGCATAGTGGGAGCCTCCGGTTCCCATGGTGATCTCCTGTGGCCTTTAGGTGCTATATGAAGGGGTTGTCATGAAAAGGGACAGGGGAAAATCGAAAGGGATGATTCAGGTCTATACCGGAACGGGAAAGGGAAAGACCACCGCTGCCCTGGGCCTTGCCATGCGAGCCCTTGGGCATGGCTTCAAGGTCTACATCATCCAATTTATGAAGGGCAACATCCGGTACGGTGAGGTGGAGACAGCCCGCCAGCTCTCACCCAATGTCGTCATCAAACAGATGGGCCGCGAGACCTTCGTCGACCGAAACAACCCCGATAAGATGGATATCGAACTAGCCCAAAAGGCCTTCCAGCTGGCAAAGGAGGTTATCGCCGAGGGAATGTATGACATCGTAATATTGGATGAAATCAACGTGGCCGTGGATTATGGCCTCATTTCCCTACAGGCCTTGCTGAACCTCCTCGACGCTAAACCCACCCATGTGGAATTGATCCTCACGGGGAGAGATGCCAAGCGGGAGGTGATCGAAAAGGCGGACCTGGTGACGGAGATGGTGGAGGTAAAGCACTACCATAAGGAAGGTATCCATTCAAGGGAGGGGATTGAGGTCTGATGGGTTTGAGCGGTCTGAAGATCTAAAAAAAAGGAGTTCTGAATACCAATTTGTCACGCAGTTTAATGAGAATGTACGCCGTCCTAACCGCATGACCGATTTTAAAGGGGGATTCGATGTTTCGAGAAGATCATTTGAAGACCATCGGGGACGAGGAGAAAAGGTGGGCTGAGGACCTGAGCAAGATACTCTCGGAGGTCCCCGAGAGGCTGCCCCGATTCTCGACCATCTCCGATATGGAGGTAAAAGGACTCTATACCCCGAAGGACATCGAACACCTGGACTACTCGAGGGATATCGGTTTCCCCGGTATCTATCCCTTCATTCGAGGGGTCCAGCCTTCAATGTACCGGGGAAAAATCTGGACCATGCGAATGTTTTCCGGGTTAGGGGGGCCCGAGGAGACGAACGAGCGTTTTCACTATCTCCTGGAACACGGTGAAACCGGGCTATCCATCGCCTTTCACTACCCTACCCTGATGGGATACGACAGCGACTCCCCAATGGCCAGGGGAGAAATCGGGAAATGCGGAGTGGCCGTGGATACCCTTAAAGATGTGGAGATCCTGCTGGAGGGAATTCCCCTGGATAAAGTCACCACATCAATGACCATCAACCCGCCAGCATCTATCCTGTTGGCCATGTACATCGTTGTGGCGGAAAAACAGGGGGTGAGTAAAACCCGGATCGGAGGAACTGTACAGAACGACATGCTCAAGGAGTTCATCGCCCAGAAAACCTTCATGCTTCCACCCAAACCCTCGATGCGCCTCATCGTCGACACCGTTGAATACTGCACCAAGGAGGTCCCCCGATGGAACACCATCAGCATCAGTGGATACCATATCAGGGAAGCCGGATCTACGGCCGTTCAAGAACTGGCCTTTACCCTGGCCGATGGGATTGCGTATGTCGAGGCGGCATTGGAAAGGGGCCTAAGGGTAGATGATTTCGCCCCCCGACTTTCCTTCTTCTTTGATTCTCACGTCGACTTCTTCGAGGAAATTGCCAAGTTCCGGGCGGCCAGGCGCATATGGGCTCGGATTATGAAGGAGAGGTTCGGTGCAAGGAATCCCCGCTCCTGGATGCTCCGGTTTCATACCCAAACGGCGGGATGTTCGCTGACAGCCCAACAGCCTTACAATAATATCGTTCGAACTGCCTACCAAGCCCTTGCCGCTGTGCTGGGGGCAACCCAGTCCCTACACACCAATTCCCTGGATGAGGTCTATGCCATTCCCACGGAGGAGGCTGCTACCATCGCCCTGAGGACCCAGCAGATCTTGTCCGAGGAGACGGGGGTTACCAATACCATCGATCCCCTCGGGGGTTCTTACTTCGTTGAAGCCCTCACTAATCGGATAGAGGAAGAAGCCCTGGAATACATCCAAAAAATCGACGACTTGGGGGGAATGCTCGCTGCCATCGACAAGGGGTATCCCCAGATGGAAATCGCGGAGGCCGCTTATCACTACCAGAAGCTGATCGACGAGGGAAAAAAGGCGGTGGTGGGGGTAACCAAATACGTAACCGATCATCCTCCCATCACCATATGGAAGATGGATCCGGAGATTGAGAGGAGACAATTAAAAAGGTTACGGGAAGTAAAGGAAACGAGAAATGCCCAAGAGGTGAAAAAAAATTTGAACGAGCTCAGGGGAGCCGCTGAGGGGGACGAAAACCTTATGCCCTATATCATCAACGCCGTGAGGGAGTATGCCACACTGCAGGAGATCTGCGATGTCTTCAGGGAGGTCTTTGGAACCTACACCGATCCAGGGATGTTCTAGTTATCCAGTGTTGCAGTGCTGGGCTGCTGCGGTTTGAGCGTAAAGGTGGAAGGTTGGAGGCTTAAGGCAAAATGTCAAATGACCAATGACCAATGTCAAAGTTCAAATGTCAAATAACTGATGAGGAACGCCGAGTAACGCATCACGAGCACGGACACGACACACGGACACCAGAATCAATGACAATGTTCAAAAGGAGAAATCCCTGGAAAACCGGAAAAACGAGCCCTCAGCGCAAGATTATACAGTGCCGCGGTGCTGCAGTTATGTGGTTAGGATGCTGCACATTCTCATAAGTTGTGGGACGAAGTAGCGCAGGGGCTCTTTGCATTGGTGCTAACTTTAGAATTGTTGATAAATATTTATGAGCAGCGAAGATCGAATCTTTCAAAGATTTTGCTCGATAGAAATGACAATGTAATATACGCCGCAAGGCAATATAGGAAGCGAACATGACTCCTGAGAGGAAAATCCGGATTATGGTAGCCAAACCCGGGCTGAATGGCCACGACCGAGGGGCGAAAATCATCGCTCGGGGGCTCAGGGATGCAGGCTATGAGGTAATCTATACGGGCCTCCACCAAACTCCGGAGCAGATCGTGGCGGCCGCCATCCAGGAGGATGTGGATGGTATCGGCTTGAGTAGCCTGGCCGGAGCCCATGATTACCTCTTTCCCCGAGTCGTGGAGCTCCTAAAGGAGAAGGGCGCCGATGAGATTGTGGTGTTCGGCGGCGGCATCATCCCTGAAGAGGACATCTCCAAGCTCAAGGAAGCGGGTATCCGGGAGGTCTTCGCGCCGGGAAGGCCTATCGAGGAGGCGGTGAATTGGGTTCGCCGAAATGTTAAGCCCAAGAAATAGAAGGAAGAATTGAATGGACGGGGATCCCTTCACCCCTCTTGCCATGAATGGTAAAGGAGGAGGCATTCGATGGCTTTGGATTTCGATTTGACCGAAGAACAGGAGATGGTTCGGAAAATGATCAGGACCTTCGCGGAGAAGGAAATAGCTCCGGTGGCTCAAGAGCTGGATGATAAGGAGGAGTTCTCAATCCCATTGACCAACCGCATGGGGGAGCTGGGATTATTCGGATTATGTGTCTCGGAGGATTACGGCGGATCGGATATGGGCTATCTGTCCTACATCATCGCAACCGAGGAGATCGCCCGGATCGATGGGTCTCAAGCGGCTACGTTGGCGGCCGGGTGCTCCCTGGGAATATCCCCCATTTACCAATTCGGAAACGAGGACCAAAAAAGGCAATGGCTCCCTGACCTGGTTGCCGGGAAGACCCTGGCCTCCTTCGGCCTGACCGAACCCGATGCCGGTTCCGAT